>NZ_JAXRUU010000016.1:0-55303 GCF_034497445.1 Halorubrum sp. AD140 | reverse complement strand
CCTCGCGGCGACGTTCGTCGGCGCGATGTTCGCGCGGTCGTTCAAGGAGCTCACCTTCGTCACGGTGGGCGTCAGCGTCCTCCTGACGACGTACGCGTTCGTTCCCGCCGTCTTCACGGACGTCACCCCCGTCGCGCTGGTGTCGCCGCTGACGCTCGTCGTGTTCGACCTCCAGGGCGAGGCCGTCTCGGTCGGGGAGGTGCTGTTCGCGACCGGCCCGATGACGCTCGGCGCCGCGCTCCTGTTCGGGCTCGGCCTCGGCGTGTACCGCGAGGAGGACATGTTCGCACAGAAGCCGGTGACGCGCAAGTTCCTCGACGCGCTCGCGGTGCGGCTCGCGTCGGTCGAGGACGTCGCCCTCGGCGGACTCGTCGACCGTCGGCTGCTTCGGGCGCTCGCGTCGGTCGCGTTCCTCACCGCCTGCACGATCCCCTTCGTGTTCGTCGCGGAGCTGCTGGCGGTGGCGACGCTGTTCGCGCTGCCGATCACCGTGTCCGTCCCCGTGCTGCTCGTGACGATCGCCTTCGTCGAGGAGGTCGCCAAGAGCGTGCACCTCTACGCCGGGTTCGAGCGCGGGGTCTTCGCCCGGACGGACCGGGTCGCCGTCGCCGTCGGCCTCGCCTCCGCGGTCGGGTTCTTCCTCGCGGAGAAGGCCACCGCCGTCGTGCAGGCCGTCGGACTCACCGAGCTCTTCGTCGGCCGGGCCGCGTTCGGGGGCGTGGCCGGCGTGGAGGGCCTCTCCCCCGTCGCCCTCGCGGCGCTGCTGTTCGCTCCCCTCGTGCTTCACGGCTTCGCGACGGTCGTCGCCGCGGTGGGCGCGAGCCGTGGGCGGACGCGCTACGCCCTGACGCTCGCGCTGGCGACGCTGCTCCACGCCGCGTACAACTTCGGGGTGGTGAGCGTCCATGGATAGGACCGATAGCCGGCCGGCGAGCGCCGGGCGGAGCGGCCGACTGACGATCGCCGGGCGAGAGCTGGCGGGCCTGCGCGCCGAGAAGACGATCCTGCTGGCGATCGGGATCCAGCTGTTCGTCGCCGCGTTCTCGTCGTTCCTCGTGGTCGGGCTCGTCTCGATGTACGACCCCGGCGCGCTGGACGGCGCGGAGGTGGAGGTCGCGGCCGCGGGCGACGACGTGGCGGGCCTCGAACGCGCCGCGGGCGACGTCGAGGGGGTCTCGGTGACGCCCTACGAGGACGCCGGCGACGCCCGCCGGGCGTTCGATCGCAGCGCGGCCGACGCGGTCGTGGTCGCGACCCGGACGGACGGGGGACGGGTCTCGGCGGCGGTCACGGCGCCGGACGCCAGCGTCGAGACGACGGTGACCGTCGTGCAGCTCCGCGACCTGCTGCGCACCTACGAGCGGGCCGAGCGCGCAGACCGGAGCGCGCACCTGCGCGAGTCGCCGCTCCCCCTGCCCGAGCGGACCGGCTCCAGCCCGTACTTCACGTTCACGTACACCGTGTTGATCCCGGTGTTGGTCTTCCTCCCGGTGTTCATCTCCGGGTCGCTCGTCGTCGACTCGATCACACAGGAGATAGACGAGGGGACGCTCGAACTGCTCAGGGTCGCGCCCGTCACGCTCGCGGAGATCGTCGACGGGAAGGCGCTCGCCGCGGTCGCGATCGCTCCCGGACAGGCGCTGCTGTGGCTGCTGTTGCTGCGGGCGAACGGCACGCCGGTCGCGAACGTCCCGTCGATACTCGCGCTGATGACCGCGCTGACGACGCTCGTCGTCGCGCTCGCGGTCGCCATCTCGGCGCTCGCGCCCGACCGGCGGGCCGCCCAGTTCCTCTACTCTGTCGGCGTGCTCGTCCTCTTCGGCGGCGCCACGGCGACCGCCGGCGGTCCGGCGAACGCGGTCGCGCGACTCGCCATCGACAGCGCGGACGCGACGACGACCGCGCTCGTCGTCGCCTACGTCGGCATCGCGGCGGTCGCGTACGCCGGCGTTCGGCGGATCGTCGCCGAGAGCGGGTTCGAGGGGTGAGCGCTATTGAAAATCCGGGCTCACCGCTCGCCGATAACCCGGTCGACGACGCGTTCGAACCACCCTGCGGTCGGGAGGGACCAGCCGTACGCGACCGCGACCAGCCGCGTGCCGACGGTCACCGCCGCGCACGCGCCGGCGGCGACCCCGCCGAGTCCGCCCAGGACGCCGAGCGCCCAGTACGCGGCCCCGCCCAACACCGCGCAGCTCGCGTAGAAGTCGTCGAACAGGACGAACGGCGCGCGGTCCAGCAGGATGTCCGCGAACGCGCCGCCGCCGACCGCGTTGATCGTCGCGACGGTGACGACGCCGAAGGCGGACGCGCCCGCCTCGGTCGCGACGATCGCGCCGGTCGTCGCGAAGGCGGCGAGGCCGATCGCGTCCGAGACGACCGTGATCGGGTGCGCGTCCGGCGACGCGAGCGCGGCGCTGAGGACGACGGCCAGCGCGACGCCGATCAGCCCGAGCGCGACCTCGACGGGCGACTGCAGGACGAGCGGGACCCGGTTCACGAGGAGGTCGCGCGTCACCCCGCCGGCGAACGCCATCGCCAGCCCGACGACCGCGACGCCGAACAGGTCGTACTCCTCGCGGATCGCCTTCGTCGAGCCGACGAGCGCGAACGCGACCAGCCCGACGGTGTTCATCACCGCGAACGGGTCACCGAACAGGGCCGCCCAGAGTCCCCCCGTCACTCGCCGAAGGCCCCCAGGCTCGACTGCAGTTCGCGCCCCGGCACCTCCTCGGTGAGCTCGTAGCCGACCAGCTCGCGGGCGTCGACCGCGTAGGTGGACCCGCCGCGGTCCAACACCAGCACGCGGCCCTTCCAGCCGCGCACCGTCCCGGACGCCAATGTCTCCGCGACGGGTCGCCCGTCGAGGTCGAGCCCGTAGTCGAAGTCGAACCGCTCGGTCGGGTCGAACCGCTCTAACAGGGCCTCCCACGCCGACTCGTCGACCTCGCGCCCGAACCCGGCGAGCTTCGTCGGCACCCGCACCCGGTCGACGAGGTCCTCGCCGCCGGCCAGTTCGGCCTCTACCCGCCGAGCGACGCGACCGTCGGGGAAGGTGCGAACGTGGGCGGCCCGGTCCGCGCCCTGCTCGCGGAGCCGCGTCTCCAGCCGCCACAGCCGCGTCACCCCGACCTTCAGCACGTCGGGGGCGAACGCGGCGAGGTACAGCGCGTGCTCCTCGTGGCAGTCCATCTCGTCTTTCAGACACGTCCCCGTGCACCGCGCGCACACCCAGACGCTCCCGTGGGCGTCGCAGTAGGGGGCCTCGGGGGCCTCGCAGGCGACGTGTTCGCCGTCGTGGACGGTCCCCGCACAGCGTCGGTCGCCGAGCCCGTAGGCGAGCTCCGCGCCGGGGCTCGCGTCGACGAACTCGACCGCGCCGCCGCTGGCGACGTAGAGGCCCTCGCCCGACTCGTATCCCACGACCTGCACGCGCTCCCGTAGGGGGAGCCCCGACTTATGCGCGTCGTCGGGAGATTCATGGGGGCGGCGTCCGGATGGATCGCCATGCTCGACGCCGCGCTGACGGCCGCCGCGGGCGGCGGTGGCGTCACTCTCGCGCTCACCGTGACGAACGAGGGCGACGACCCGGTCACGCTCCGGTTCCGGACCGGCCAGCGCGCCGACTTCGCGGCCTTCGAGTCCGCCGGCGACGAGGGGGACGGTCCCCGTCGCGGCACCGCCGGACCGGTCTGGCGACACGGCGAAGGGCGGCTGTTCACGCAGGCGCTCGGCACCGAGACGCTGGCGCCGGGCGAGTCGGCGACGTACGAAGGGACGTGGCGGGAGCCGCCGCCGGGCGTCTACCTGATCGAGGGGACGCTGACCGCCGAGGAGCACGACGCGGAGGCGACCGCGACGGTCGCGGTGGAGTGACTCCTCGGCGGGCAGCGTCTCAGTCCGAGCCGTCGCCGTGAACCGCCTCGTCGACGGCGGCCGCGAGCCGCTCTCGCGTCCGGTGGCTCGACTCGGCGTCCGTCTGGACCTCGATCAGGTGAGAGCCGTCGGCGTCGCGGGCTCGCGCGCACGCCGCTTCGATCTCCGCCGCGATCGCATCCGCGTCCCCCTTCCGCTCGCCATCGCCGGTGGTCTCCGGGCGCGCGTCGATTCGGGCGTACTGCAGCCCGTGGAGCTCCGCGAGCGGCTCGAAGGCGATCCCGTGCGGCGTCTTGAAGGACTCCGTGAACTCCGGCTCGAACGACTCGATCGGCAGCGCGTGGAAGATCCCGCCGCCGTCGTTGTTGATCAGCACGACCGTCGCGTCGACGCCGCACCGGTCGAGCGCGAGCAGGCCGTTGGCGTCGTGGTACAGCGCGAGGTCGCCGACGACGAGGGTGAGGTCGTCGGTCGTCGCCGAGCCGGCCCCGAGCGCGCTGGAGACGATCCCGTCGATCCCGCTGACCCCGCGGTTGCCGAGCGCGGTGACGCTCGTCGTCGTCGGCCCGACGAACCGGTCGAGGTCGCGAACGGGCATGGAGTTGGAGACGAACAGCGTCGCCGGGTCCGGGAGGGCGTCGGCGACGGCGCGGAGCGCGTCGCCCTCGTGGAACGGCGCGGGATCGGACGAGTCGGGGAGCGCGTCCGCCTCGCGGGCGTGGACCGCTCGCGCGACGCGGTCGGCCGCCTCCCACTGCGCGCGCCAGGTCGCGTCGTCGCCCCCGCCGCCGACGAGCCGCGAGAGACGGGCGCAGAGGCGGCTCGGCTCGGCGACGACGAGGTCGGTCGCGGCGAACTCCGCCTCGCGCCAGCGCCCTGCGGGGTCGACCTGGAACTGGTCGGCGCCGGTGGCGGCGAGGTACTTGCGGAGGTTCTTCGACGTCGGCGACGCGCCGAGCCGGAGGACGACGTCGGGGTCGGTCCACTCGGGACCCGTTCCCGACTCCCCCGCGACCGACGCCGAGAGGTACGCGTCGTACGCGCCGATCACGGGCGCGACGCGGGTGTGGCCGCCGTGCCGGACGCCCGAGAGCGGGTCGGCGAGGATCGGGAACCCCGTCGCGTGCGACAGCGCCGTTACCGACTCGGCGTCGAGCCCCGGCGGGTCCGCGGGACCGGCGACGATCAGCCCGCGGTCGGCCGTCGCGAGCGCGTTCGCGAGCGCGCGGAGCTCGTCGTCGCCCGGTTCCGGCGACCCCGGCGTCACGTCGACGTAGGGGCCGTCGCGACCCGACTCGGCGACCGGGTCGAGGTCGGCGGGCACGTCGCCCGGCACCCGCGTCGGCTCCAGCGGCTTCTTGAACGGGACGTTGAGGTGCACCGGCCCGGGGTCGGCGCCCTCGGCTGTCGCGACGGCGCGGGAGACGGTGGTCCGCAGCGACCGGAGCGCGCGGTCGTTCGGCGCGGGCTCGGGGAGGTCCTTGTAAAATCGGACGGCGTCGCCGTACAGCTTCTCCTGGTCGGCGGTCTGGTTCGCCCCCGAGTCCCGCAGTTCGGGCGGCCGGTCGGCGGTGAGCGCGAGGAGGGGGACGCGGGCCTCGCTCGCCTCCATCACGGCCGGATGGTAGTTGGCGGCGGCGGTACCGGAGGTGCAGATCAGCGGCGTGACCCTCCCGGTCCGCCGGGCGCGGCCCAGCGCGAAGTAGGCGGCGGAGCGCTCGTCCAGTTGCGAGAAGACGCGGAGGTCGTCGCGGCGCGCGGCGGCCATCGTCAGCGGCGTCGAGCGGCTGCCCGGCGAGACGACGACGGCGTCGACGCCCGCGGCGACGAGTTCGTCCACGAGCGCCTGCCCCCACAGCGCGTTCCGGTTCGGCGCGGTCATTGCCACCGCTTGGGAGTCGACATTTAAATACTCCCGCGGGTCGCTCGCGTCGGGTGGTCGCTCTCGACGGCGGACAGTCGCTACACCCGGTCGAGCCGCGAGAGCCCGTGCCACACCGCGTCGACGAGCCGGTCCTCGCCCTCGCCCTCGGCGTCGGCCCAGCCGCGGGCGATGGCGTCTTCCAACACGGGAACGGGGTGGTTCTCGAAGTTGTTCATCCCGCGGAACGTCTCCAGCGCCTCGCGGTGCGACTCGCCGAAGGCCTCGCCGTCGGTCGCGTCGCCGCCGATCGCGTCGCCGTCGATCGCGTCGGACTCGTCGAGGAACCCGAGGTCGGCGAGGGTCGCCGCCACCGCCACGGCCGCGTCGCCGGTCAGCTCGCGGGTCTCGTCCGGCGCCTCGCGCTCCAGGAGGGTGACGTCGTACAGCTTGAAGACGCGCTCCAGCTCGTCGATCGGGCGCTCGTGATCGTCGACGCGCACGTCGATCCAGCGGTCGTTGCGGCCGTCGTACCCTCCGTCCGGCCTGGCGACGTACAGCGCGGCCGACTGCTCGCCCCGCTTGTCGCCGCCCGCCTCGTTGCCGGCGTGGAGCGCGGCGATCAGCCGCTCCGGGAGCCCGCCGTCGGTCTCCTCGAACGCCTCCGCCATGGCGGTGAGGGTCTCGGCGTTCTCCAGGATGTTCCCCTGCACGGTGTACTCGTCCCCCTGCAGGTCGCCGGCGTAGTCGTGGCACGCCTCGCCGGTGAACGCGGCCGGCTCGCCGTCCAGGCCGACGACGCCGACCTGTCGGGAGGGGGCCTCGTCGTCGGCGCTGGTGAGCTCGTCGACGACGCTGGCGGCGTCGCGTCCCTCGCGGAGGAGGTCGAGCCCGTCGGGGCCGTAGGCGACGTTCGCGAAGCTCTGCGTGGCGATCGCGCCGGCGTCCGCGCTCACGAACGGAACGACCGCGCCGACGCTGACGAACTTCGACTGGACCGCGACGCCGACGGCGTCGGTCTCCGGGTCGCGCGCGGCGATCGAGAACGTCGAGGGTCGGACTGACATGTGGATCGAGCGATCGGAGCGCGCGCTCATAAACCCGGTCGGGGTCGTCACGGCGACCGGCGACGGACGGCGGCGCGTTCCTCACGACCGCGCCCTCCCTCGCGACCGCGCCCCACGCCCTCCCTCGCGACCGCGTTCTGCAACGCTTATGCACGCCGACCGACTTCGATCGGGTATGAGCGACGACGACGCCGTCGACGTCGAGGTCGAGTCCTCCGACGACGCCGAGGGCGACGCGGCGAGATCGAACGGCACGGCGGAGGCGACCGCCGAGGGACCGAGCGACGAGTCGGCCGACGCGGACGGCGACGCCCGCGACGACGGCGAGGCGCTGGCTGCCGCCGTCGCCGAGCACGACGAGGCGCTCGCGCGGGAGGTGGCGGAACTGGAGGCAGAGCTCGCGGAGACGCGCGAGGAGCTGCTGGCTGCCGAGGAGGAGGCCGAGGAGCTGACGAGCAAGCTCGCCCGCGCGAAGGCGGACTTCAGCAACTACAAGCAGCGCGCCAAGCGGAAGCAGGACGAGATCCGCGAGCGCGCCTCCGAGGCGCTCGTCGAGCGGCTCACTCCCGTCCGCAACGACCTCCTACGCGCGCTCGACCAAGAGGAGGGGAGCGACCTCCGCCCCGGCGTGGAGTCCACGCTGGAGAAGTTCGACGAGGTGCTCGCCGAGGAGGGCGTCGAGCCGATCGCCCCCGACCCGGGGGACGAGGTCGACCCGGCGCGTCACCAGGTGATGTTACGGGTCGAGAGCGACCAGCCCGAGGGCACCGTCCACGAGGTGTACGAGCCCGGCTACGAGATGGGCGACCGCGTCGTCAGCGAGGCGAAGGTCACCGTCAGCGCCGACGAGTCGTAGTCGGCGTCACGGAGCTGCCCCCCGCTTTCACTCCCCGGCCCCGTACCGGCTCGCGACCTCGTCGAGCCCCGCCTCGGGCTCCGCGGCGTGGGGCACCGACAGCGGCGAGACGGACACCTCGCCGTCGACGATCGCCCGACGGTCGGTGCCGACCGGGTCGGGCACGTTCGCGGACGTCATCCGCCCCCAGATCGGGTCGGAGATGGCCACGCCGCCGTTCCCGTCCGCCGTCGCCTCCATCCCGTACCACTCCGAGGGCGTGGTGACCCGCATCGGTACGGGGTCTGGGTTCGCCGCCTCCACGGCGTCCGCGCCGCCGTCGCCCTCCACGGCATCGGCGGTCGGCGCGTTGACGTTGAGGTAGTCGGCCCGCTCGAAGACGCCCGCGGCCGGCGCCTCGTCGACGAGGTACCGCACCGCCCGGGTCGCGTGCCCGAACTCCGCCGGCCGCAGGTCTCGCTTCCACCAGTCCTCGTCGCCCGGCACGTACATCGAGACGGCGACGCCCGGAACGCCGAAGAACGCCCCCTCGACGACGGCCGAGACCGTGCCCGACCGCCCGAGGACGTACGCCCCGAGGTTCGCCCCCTCGTTGCAGCCGGCGACGACGAGGTCGGCGTCCGGAACGAGCTCGTCGAGGCCGACGACGACGCAGTCGACCGGGGTCCCGTCGACGGCGTAGCCGAGTTCGTGCTCGGTGACCTCGACGTCCGCGGAGATGGCGCGGCCGACGGAGGACCTATCGTCGGTCGGCCCGACCGCCACCACCTCGTAGTCGACCGCGAGCGCGTCGTACACGGCGCGGAGGCCGACGGCGTCGATGCCGTCGTCGTTCGTCAACAGGATCCGCTCGACGCTCATACCCTCACGTCGGGCGGTTCGGGCAAAAGTCCACCGTCGACGGTGCGAAACCGTCTGGCCTGCCCCGGCCACCGCGAACGGAAAAGCCCACGTATCCGGGACCCGCACCCTCCGACATGGGATTCGGGGACACGGCGAAGAAGATCCAGACGCTCGCCGACAAGGCCGAGCGCACGTACCAGAAGATCAACGAGCTCCGCAGCGAGGTCGAGGAGACCCAGACGACCGTCCTCGACACCTCCGAACGCGTCCAGCGGCTTGAGAACGAGATGGCAGAGCAGCGGGCCGTCCTCGACGCGGTCGCGCGCGAGGTCGGCGTCGACCTGGAGAGCGTCAGCACCGAAGCGCACATCACCGAGGCGGAGCGCGCGGCCGCCGACGCGAACGCGGCGGGAGACGCGGAGCCCGCCGAGGGCGACGGCGGGGAGCCCGCCGAAACCGACGGCGACGAGACTACGGCCGGCGACGGCGACGAGACCACGGCCGGCGACGCGGCGTAACGCTCAGTCGACCGTCTCGGACGTCCCGTCGTCCGTCGTCTCTCCCTCGCCCGCCCGCGACACGACCTCGGCCGGCACGCCCGCCACCGTCGTCTCCGGCGGGACGTCGGCGGCGACGAGGGAGTTTGCGGCGACGCGCGCGCCCTCGCCGACCGTGACGCCCGGCAGCACTATCGCGCCCGCCCCGATCATCGCGTCCGCCTCGACGACGACGTCGCCGAGGCGGTACTCCTCGCGGAGGAACTCGTGGCACAGCAGCGTGGCGTCGTAGCCGATAATGGCGTCGTCGCCGACCGTGATCCGCTCGGGCCAGAACACGTCCGGCGTCGACTCAAGCCCCCACGCGACGCCGGAACCCACCGTGACGCCGAGCCGACGCAGCAGCCAGTTCTTCAGCCGGAGGCTCGGACAGATCCGCGCGAGGACGATCGCGACGTAGTTGCGGACGACGACGAGCGGCGACTTCGCGTCCGGCCACGACCACAGCGAGTTGCGCACCCCCGGCGTCGGGTGTCGGTCCAGCCGGTCGGTTCGGGAGTCGTCGAGGCCCTCGCTGGCGTCGATCCCCTCTGCAGCGTCTCTCGGCGCATCCGCAGACGCGTGACCTGCCCCATCCGCCGACGCGCCGTCGTCCTCGTGAGTCACGACGGGACGTTCGGACGGCTCACGTATAAGGGTCGCCGACGCAGTCGGCGCGAGGGTTCAAATCGGATACCGCGGCCAACGCCCACACGACCTGACGAGGGCCCACGGCCGGCCGAGACGGGTGCGCGGTCGACCGCCGTGTGGACGCGATCGACGACCGCCTGTTCGCCACGCCGCTCAGCGTCGCGTCTCTCCAGACGTCCGCTCGGGTGCGCTACTCCCGCAGCTCGCTCATGTGCGCGATCCGTCGCTCGACGAGGTCTCGCTTACCGACGTCGTGGCGGATCCGGAGGCCGTCGCCGGCGGCCGACAGCGCGTCCTCGGCCTGTCGCTCGGCGGCGGCGATCGAGTCGCCGCGGCCGACGACCGCGAACGACCGCGAGGTGGTCGTGTACAGCCCGTCGTCGCGCTCGTCGACGCTGGCGTAGTAGAGGAGCGCGTCGCCGACGCTCTCCTCGTCGACGGCGATCTTCGCGCCCGCGTCGGGGTCGACCGGGTAGCCGTCCGGCACGGCGTACTTGCAGACGGTCGCCTCGCCGGAGAAGGAGAGCTCGGGGAGGTCGTTACCGTCTCGCGCGGCCGTCAACACGTCGATGAACGGCGTCGCCAGCACCGGCAGCGTGTTCATCGCCTCCGGGTCGCCGAAGCGTGCGTTGAACTCGACGACCTTCGGTCCCTCGGCCGTGAGCATGAACTGGCCGTAGAGGACCCCCTTGTAGTCGGGGAGCGCCTCGACCACGGCGTCGAGGACGTCGACGGCGGCCTCGTAGTCGCCGTCCCGCATAAACGGGAGCGAGAGCCCCGTGTCCGAGTACGAGCCCATCCCGCCCGTGTTCGGCCCCTCGTCGCCCTCGTAGGCGCGCTTGTGGTCCTGGACCGCGGGCGTGGTCCGGACGTCGCCGTTCGCGACGAACGCCTGGATCGTGAACTCCTCGCCGACCAGCCGCTCCTCCAACACGACGCGGTCGTAGTCGGCGTCGCGGAGGTACGCCTTCGCCTCCTCGGCGGTCACCTGGTCGCCGATCACCTTCACGCCCTTGCCGCCCGTGAGTCCGGCGGGCTTCACGGCGAGGTCGCCGTCGTACGCGTCGATGTGCTCGCAGGCGGCCTCGACGTCGTCGAACACCGCGTAGTCCGGACAGCCGGGGATCGACGCCTCCTCCATGAACTCGCGCTGGTACGCCTTGTCCGTCTCCAGGCGCGCCTCCTCGGCCCGCGGGCCGAACGCGTACACCCCGGCGTCGTCGAGCGCGTCCGCGACGCCCGCCGCGAGCGCGGACTCGGGACCGATCACCGCCAGGTCCGCCCCGACGTCGGCCGCGTAGTCGGCGATTCCCTCGGCGTCGGTCTCGTCGATCGATTCGAAGCCCTCGGCCAACCGGCGGATCCCCGGGTTCCGGTTGCTCGCACAGGCGTACAGCGCGCAGTCGTCGGCGACCGCGCGGGCGATCGCGTGCTCGCGTCCGCCGCCGCCGACGAGGAGTACGGTCTCGGTCATGTCCGACGGATGAGTGCACGGAAGTGTAAGCTTTACTTTCCGTTTACACCGAGATAGACACACTCGTGGATCATGTTCGTGGTCACCGTTCGGACGCGACGCTCGTGTGACGGGTTTTTGCCGCGTCGGAGCGAATCGCGGGTATGTCACAGCCGACGGAGCGGAACCGCCTCGCGAGCGAGGCGAGCCCGTACCTCCAGCAGCACGCGGACAACCCGGTTCACTGGCAGCCGTGGGGCGACGACGCGTTCGAGCGCGCCCGCGAGCACGACGCGCCGGTGTTCGTCTCGATCGGCTACTCCTCGTGTCACTGGTGTCACGTGATGGCCGAGGAGAGCTTCGAGGACGAGGCCGTCGCCGACGTGCTCAACGCGTCGTTCGTACCGATCAAGGTCGACCGCGAGGAGCGTCCCGACGTCGACAGCACGTTCATGACCGTCTCACAGCTCGTCACGGGCGGGGGCGGCTGGCCGCTCTCCGCGTGGTGTACGCCCGAGGGGAAGCCATTCTACGTCGGGACGTACTTCCCCCCGGAACCGCGCCGGAACCAGCCCGGATTCCGCGACCTCTGCGAGCGCATCGCCGAGTCGTGGGCGGACCCCGAGCAGCGCGAGGAGATGAGGCGTCGGGCCGAGCAGTGGACGACGAGCGCTCGCGACGAGTTGGAATCGACGCAGGGTCCGACCCCCGCGAGCGATCGAGACCCCCCCGGCACCGACCTCCTCGACGAGGCGGCCGCCGCCGCGGTCCGCGGCTACGACGACGAGTACGGCGGGTTCGGGAGCGGGGGCGCGAAGTTCCCCATGCCGGGCCGAATCGACCTGCTCATGCGCGCGTACGCCCGAAGCGGCCGAGACGCCGCGCTCACGGCCGCGACCGGAACGCTGGACGGGATGGCCCGCGGCGGGATGTACGACCAGATCGGGGGCGGGTTCCACCGATACGCGACCGACCGGCAGTGGACGGTCCCGCACTTCGAGAAGATGCTGTACGACAACGCGGAGCTCCCCTTGGCGTACCTCGACGGGTACCGCCTGACGGGCGATCCCGCGTACGCCCGGATCGCGAGCGAGTCGTTGGGCTTCCTCGACCGCGAGCTCCGCCACGAGGACGGCGGCTTCTTCAGCACGCTCGACGCGCGGAGCGCGCCGCCCGCGAGCCGGCGGGGAGACGCGCGCGACGACGGCGACGGACACGCCGACGTCGAGGGCGCGTTCTACGTCTGGACGCCGGCCGAGGTCGACGCCGTCCTCGACGAGCCGGCCGCGTCGCTCGCGAAGGCCCGGTACGGAATCCGGGCGGGCGGGAACTTCGAGCGGGGGACGACCGTCCCGCGGATCGCGGCGTCGATAGAGGAGCTGGCCCAGGAGCACGACCTCTCGACCGACGAGGTCCGAGGGCGCCTCACCGACGCCCGCGTCGCGCTGTTCGAGGCGCGGGAGGCGCGCCCGCGGCCGGCCCGCGACGAGAAGGTCCTCGCCGCGTGGAACGGCCGGGCGATCTCCGCGTTCGCGAGCGCGGGGGGCGTCCTCGGCCAGCCGTACGCCGAGACGGCCCGCGAGGCGCTCGACTTCTGTCGGGAGCGCCTGTACGACGCGGAGACGGGAGCGCTCGCCCGCCGCTGGCTCGACGGCGACGTCCGCGGTCCGGGGTACCTCGACGACCACGCGTTCCTCGCCCGCGGCGCGCTCGACGTCTACGGCGCCACCGGCGACCCGGAGCCGCTCGGGTTCGCCGTAGAGCTGGCCGGGGCGATCGTCTCGGAGTTCTACGACGCCGACGACGGGACGATCTACTTCACGCGGGAGCCGGAGGCCAACGAGGTCGACGGGACGGACGGGGACGCCCTATTCGCCCGCCCGCAGGAGTTCACCGACCGCTCGACGCCGTCGAGTCTCGGCGTGGCGGCCGAGACGCTCGCCCTGCTCGACGGGTTCAGGACCGATCGCGAGTTCGCCGCGGTGGCGGAGGCGGTCGTGACGACCCACGCCGATCGGATCCGCGCGAGCCCCTTAGAACACGTCTCGCTCGTGCGGGCGGCCGAACGCGTCGAGACCGGCGGAGTCGAGGCGACGATCGCCGCCGACGTAGTGCCGGACGCGTGGCGAGAGACGCTCGGAGAGCGCTACCTTCCGGGGGCACTCGTCGCGCCGCGCCCGCCGACCGAGACGGAGCTGGACGCGTGGCTGGACCGGCTCGGGATGCAGGAGGCGCCGCCGATCTGGGCGGGTCGCGACGCCGTCGACGGCAAGCCGACCGCGTACGTCTGCGAGGGTCGCACCTGCTCGCCGCCGGAGACCGACCTCGATGCGGCGCTGACGTGGCTGACGGAGCGGCGGTCGGCCTAGCGTCGTCGACGAAGGACACGCGTCGCCGAGCCGGCACCCTTTACGGACCCCGGAGCGGAGGGCGAGCATGGAGCGGTACGACCTCCTCTATCGGCTGTACGACGAGTTCGACTGCGAGACGCTCCGCGAGCACCAGTCGTTCGTCGACCTGTTCCCGCCGGTCGACTCGCGCGTGGCGCTGGACCACTGGGAGGACGCGAGCGACGAGCTGGAGCGCTTGAAATCCGAGATCCGCGACGCGCTCCCGGGCGGCGCCACCTTCGCGGAGGTCGCAGCCCACGCCGACCGCGAGACGGCGTTCACCGCGCTCGACCTCCACGCTCGGTACGGCCGCGCCGTCAACGGGCTGGTGTTGGACGTCGACGAGACGCTCCGGTCGGCGGGCGGCACCGACAACGAGATCCCCCGCGAGGCGCTGCACATGCTGACGACGCTCCACGACTCGGGGGTGCCGATCGTCATCTGCACCGGTCAGACCCTCGAGAACGTGAAGGGGTTCATGATCCAGGGGCTCGGCAACGAGCTGGTGCACTCCGGCGACTTCTCGATCGTCTACGAGGCCGGCAACGGCGTGTTCACACCGGGACACGGCTCGCGGACGAAGCGCCTGCTCTACGAAGAGCTCGACGAGTCGGTGCGGGGCGTCTTCGACGACGTCCGCTCCCGTCTCCTGCCCGAGGCTCCGCAGGACGTGCGGAGGGGCTGTCACCTCCAGGGAAACGAGTTCAACGTCACCCTGAAGCCGAACTTCGAGACCGGGAGCCCGGACGCGGAGGCCGTGATCGACGACGGCCTCGTCCACCTGATCGACCTGCTCGGCGCGGTCGTCGTCGAGCGGGCCGACGTCGAGACCGACGGCGACAGCGAAGGCGACGGGTCGGCGGACGACGACGACGCCTCCGCCGAGCGCGGCGCCGCGTGGGCGCGTGCCCACTACGCGGCGGCCGATCCCGAGATCCGCGAGGTGCTCGAGGCCGACGACGACGAGCCGGAGACGTTCGACCCGATCCTGCTCGCCGACGTCCCGGAACCGGTCGCCGCGCTGTTCGACCGAATAGACGTCGGCTACTACCGGGGTGACGCCGCGGAGATCAGCTCGCTGGAGCTGGACAAGGTCGCCGGCGTCGAGGCCGCGCTGGAAGTGCTCGAGGTTCGAGACCCGTTCCTGCTTGTGATGGGCGACAGCAAGTCCGATCTCCGGGTGATGGAGTGGGTCGCCGACCGGAATCTGGGCGTCGCCGCCGCGCCGGAGCACGCCTCCGCGGACGTCCTCTCGCACGTGCTCGACCGCGACGAGCTGGTGTTCGATCGCGGGGCCTCGGAGCGGACGCTACGCACCGCCTACGTCCTCAACCTGCTCGCTCGGCTCGAGTAAGTCGCGTCGTAATTATAAGCGTCCGCCACGACGCTCCGCCCATGCACGATTTCGTCGTCGTCGGTGCCGGCCCCCCGGGGTCGCGGTTCGCCCGGCGCGCGGCCGAGGCCGGCCGCGACGTCGTCGTCTTCGAGAAGGGAACGGTCGGCGAGCCGTTGGCCTGCTCGGGGCACGTCTCCGACGACGTCTGGGCGTACGTACCCGACGAGGCTCGCGACCGGCTCCTCCAGAACCGCGTGTACGGGGCGCGGTTCCACGTCGGCGGCCCCGGGTCGACGGCGCACCCGTTTTACAAAGACCGCCCCGTCTCGAACGTCATCGACCGCGTCGGGCTCGACCGGACGCTCGCCGACTGCGCCCGTGACGCCGGCGCCGACGTCCGCGAGGGGCACACCGTCCTCGACGTCGACGAGCGACCTGACCGGGTCGCCGTCGAGGTCCGGACCCCCGGCGGCGACGTGGAGACGGTCGAGGCCCGGATGGTCGCCGGCTGCGATGGCCCCACATCTCGCGTTCGCCGGTCGCTCGACCTCCCGGAGCCGGAAGAGCTGCTCCACGGCGTGCTCGCGTTCGACGACGCGGCCGACGACGGCGAACTCGTCGACGTCCACCTCACCGCGCCGACGTTCTTCGCGTGGCGGATCCCGCGTGGCGACGCGGGCGTCGAGTACGGGCTCGCGGCGCCCCCGAGCGACGACGTCACCGCGATGTTCGACCGGCTCACCGACGCGTACGGGGCGACGACCGACCGGTTCTGTTCGGGCGCGATTCCGGTCGGCCCCCCGGAGCGGGTCACCACGGAACGCGCGTTCCTGATCGGCGACGCGGCCGCGCAGACGAAGCCGTTCACCGGCGGGGGGATCCTGTACGGAATGACCGCGGCCGACGTGGCCGCCGAGGCGATCGACCCCGCGGACCCGTCGACGCTCGCAGACTACGAGGCCGGCTGGCGCGACGCGCTCGGCAGGGAGATTCGGCTCGGAAGCGCGATCCGGCGGTGTTACTCGTTGCCGGAGCCGGTCCAGCGGCTCGGGCTGTGGGCCCTCTCGGGCGAGATCGGCGTCCACATGGACCGCCCGAGCTCGTTCTTCTCGCCGGCGCACCTCCGGCGGCTGTTCTCGCGGAGCGACCCGCCGGAGTGACCGCGGTTGCGCCGGCGGTCGAACAGCGGCCCTACTCCTCGACGACCTCGGCGAACGAGACGTTCTCGCGGACGCTCGTGATCTCCACGGTCGGCTGGTCTCCCGGCTCGGAGTCGGGGACGATGACGACGTAGCCGCGTTCGATCTTCGCGATGCCGTCCCCCTTGTCGCCGAGCGTCTCGACGGTGACCTCGCGGACGTCGCCCTCGGAGACCGGCGGTCCGGCGGCGTCGCTCACGGGAGAGCGCGCCGTGGACCCGCGGTCACCGTTGCCGACGACGTCTCGGTCAGCCGACGCGGCGGCTTCGGATTCCGTCGGCGCGTCGCTACCGACCCCGCCATCGCGTTGTATGAGCGCTACGCGATACGTCTCGTCGGGGGCGATCGCCCCGTGTTCGATCTCCGACGAAGGAACGGCGACGACGTGGTCGCCGTCGCGCTCCTCGACCTCTCCGGTGAACAGACACGCGAGCGAATCGGTGATCTCGACCATGGATCTACGTTGCGCGCACGGTAATGAAAAGCTCCCTATTTATCACCCGGCGCGATCGGGGGGGTCCGAGAGCGGGCGAGCGTTGCCGGGTCACCTCTCGGAGTGCCGACAAACACAAACGTTTACCCTGTTCCGAATGAATCGGCGGTCATGAGCAGGAACTACGAGTCGCTCCACGACCCGAACGCCGAGTACACGATGCGGGAACTCTCCGCGGAGACGATGGGCGTCACGGGCTCGCGCGGCGGTGACCGCGACGTCGAGATCACGGACGTCCAGACCACGATGGTCGACGGGAACTTCCCGTGGACGCTTGTTCGCGTGTACACCGACGCGGGCGTCGTCGGCACCGGCGAGGCGTACTGGGGCGCCGGCGTGCCGGAGCTCATCGAGCGCATGAAGCCGTTCGTCGTCGGCGAGAACCCGCTGGACATCGACCGGCTGTACGAGCACCTGATCCAGAAGATGTCCGGCGAGGGCTCCGTCGAGGGCGTCACCGTCACCGCGATCTCCGGGATCGAGGTCGCCCTCCACGACCTCGCCGGCAAGATCCTCGACGTGCCCGCCTACCAGCTGCTCGGCGGGAAGTACCGCGACGAGCTGCGTGTCTACTGCGACTGCCACACCGAGGAGGAGGCCGACCCCGAGGCCTGCGCCGACGAGGCCGAGCGCGTCGTCCACGAGCTCGGCTACGACGCGCTGAAGTTCGACCTCGACGTCCCCTCGGGGTTCGAGAAGGACCGCGCGAACCGCCACCTCCGCCCCGGCGAGATCCGTCACAAGGCTGAGATCGTCGAGACGGTCACCGAGCGCGTGAAAGACGAGGCCGACGTCGCGTTCGACTGCCACTGGACGTTCTCGGGCGGGTCCGCGATGCGGCTCGCGGACGCCATCGAGGAGTACGACGTGTGGTGGCTCGAAGACCCCGTGCCGCCGGAGAACCTCGAGGTGCAGGAGGAGGTCACGAAGAACACGATCACGCCGATCGCGGTCGGGGAGAACCGCTACCGCGTCACCGAACTGCGGCGGCTCATCGAGAGCCAGGCCGTCGACATCGTCGCGCCCGACCTGCCTAAGGTCGGCGGGATGCGGGAGACCCGCAAGATCGCCGACGTGGCGAACCAGTACTACGTCCCGGTCGCGATGCACAACGTCGCCTCGCCGGTCGCAACGCTGGCGGCGACGCACGTCGGCGCAGCGATCCCGAACTCGCTCGCGATCGAGTACCACTCCTACGAGCTGGGCTGGTGGGAGGACCTCGTCGAGGAAGACGTCATCGAGGACGGTCGCATCGAGGTCCCAGAGAAGCCGGGTCTCGGCGTCACGCTGGACATGGACGCCGTCGAAGAGCACATGGTCGAGGGCGAGACGTTGTTTGACGAGGCGTAAGCCGACGTCAAGCGCGGAAGTAGAAGATTTCCGCAGTTCGACGAAGCGTAGCTTCGTCGGGAGCGCCCGGCGCCGTCGGCCGGTGTTCGAGCGGACGAAGAGTCGGTTCCGTCGGTCAGCGTCGGCGACGACCGTCTCGACCGGTCGTTCCGCGAACTGCCACGTGTTTTTGAGCCCCGCGACCGCGCTCACGAGGAGCGCTCCGACGCGTTCGCGATCAGCCGTGACAGCCGCCGGATGTCCGGCTCGTACCACTCGGAACTCACGTTCGGTGCGTGCTGTATCGCGGTCTGCAGTTCGTCGTACACCTCCGCTTCCGACAGATCCGCGAGCTCCGCGACTCCGATATCACGCGCCGCCAAGAGCCGGGCGGTCGTCGGATCGGTACCCAGCGAACGCAGATCGTCGACGGTCGATCCGCTCGGCTCCGTAGCGCGTCTCTCGGCGCCCTCCGACCCCGCTCGGGAGGCCGCTCCCGGTCGTCTTTCCGGGGAGCCGAGCCGGTTCAGGCCCCGCTCGCGTCGGCTCGACCCGTCGTCGCCCGTCTTCTCTGGCGGCGGGCGTGGACGGAACGAGAGGGAGACGAGCCCGTCGCCCTCGTCGACGTTCACGGCGAGGCCCGTCGGCTCGTTCGCGGAGTCGACCGCGTCGGGGGGCTCCGCGAGAAAGCCGACGGGGACGTCCACGTCGACCGCGGTCAGCGCCAGCGACCGACCGTCGACGGTCTCGCGGTCGGCGTCGATGTCGTCGGTCGCCTCCCGAAGCTGGTCGTAGACGCGACGCGTCAGTTCCGAGAGCGTGAGCGTCACGGTGGGCTCTCGTCTTCGAAGTGGAGTTCGGTCCTGACGGATCCGACCGCGCCCGACGACGCCGACTCGGCGTAGTGCGCGTCGAACAGCGTGGCGTCGAGCGCCGACCCGAACGTGACCTTCGTCTCGACGTCGATCCCCTCGACGACGGGTCGGGGATACCCCTGTTCCGCCACCGTCCGTCTGGCTTCGAGGCGTCGTCGACCGATCCGTTTCGCGACCGCGTCGCGGACGGTGCGGACCGCCGACCTCGTGAACAGCGCGAACCCGTCCGTGACCTCCAGTTCCCGCTCCGGGATTTCGACGCCCAGAACCCGCTCCACGGGTGGCGTCTCCGAGAGCCCTCCGGCGGGGAAGCGCTCCGGGTGAACGTACGGACTGCCCGGGAGGACGCCGGTCTCGCCGGATTCCCACTCGCCGAGCGCCTCGTATAGCACCTCGGTATCGACGTAGGGACGGAGTGCACTTCGGGGGTCTCGCTCGAACGGCGGGAACCGCTCGCGGAGGAACTCGGTCACCTCCACGCGGTCGGTGAACGCCGTGGGGTCGCGTTCGAGCGACTCGCGGAACGCGGCGCGTTCGGCCGCGGCTTCCACTTCGGCGGCGGCAACGCCGGTCGTGCTCTCCAGGACGACGCCCGTCACCAACTGGGAGAGATCCACCATCGGTCGGGTTACTGTGGCGGAATCTCGGACTCACCCTCCTCCGGTTCCGATTCGGGCGTGCGGAGCGGCTGGTAGTCCCCACGGAGGTTGAGTTCGACTCGGCCGAATATCTCTCCCTCGACCTCGACCTCGCTTTCGCGCCGTTCCCGGCGGGTCGAAACGTCGATGTTCTGGTATCCCCCGCCGACGCCGACGCCGAGAATCGACGTGAGCAGGCGTCCGGACCCGCTCACGCCTGTCCGGGTACGATCGTACTCCCTCTCGGTGACCTCGTCGGTTTCGCGCCCCTCGGCCTCGAACTTGAGTCGCGTCTCGATCGTTCCCTCGTCGAGGACGATCCGGACTATCCCCTGCTCGACGAGTTCCTCCAACGCCTCTTGACGCGGTCGTGAGATCTTCCGTCGGACGAGCATGCGGATCTGATGGACGTCGCTCTCGTCGAGGCTCCCGCTCGGGATCGACGAGACCTCCAGCTCCTCCATCGGACCGGCGAGCTTGGATTCGAGCCTCTCGGCCGCCTCGGATTCGAGTTCCCCCGGGTCGTCGGGGGTACCGATCGTGGACTCGTCGTCCTCCATCGGCGCGTTGGATTGGATCCACGCGTCGATCTCTAGCGGCGTGACGTTGTCCGATTCGAACTGCTCGATACTGGTGACGACCTGTTCGAGGAGCTCCGCGTACGCCTCTTGCTGGCGGATCATCGACGACACGGTCGCGTCGAACGTGTCGCTGATGAGTTTGTGAGTGAACTCCGGGAATCCGATCTCGTCGACTCTGCTCAGTTGGTCTACGACGTCGGACGCTTGGGGTGGCATGCCCGACGATCGTAATAGATCATTATAATTATATATGATATCAATTAACAATGGTTGTGAGTTGAGAGAAGTACGCGGGACGAACCGATCCGCGCTCTCGAAGGACGACGGATTCGACGGTATCGACGGTCCGTTCACCGGAAACAGGGTGACGGGATCGAGGTGCCGATCGACCCCGTCTCGGAGGTGTCGGCACGCGTCGGGGCAGGCGGTGAACGCGGGACGCTCCCGCCACGCTCGATGGGTGGGAGCGGTATCCGGTTCCTGGCTCAGTATCCCGTGTCGAGCGCCCAGTTCGCGACGAGCAGGGCGAACGTGAGCCCGAACAGCAGCGCCAGGATCGCGAAGGAGACGCCCCAGCCGAACAGGTCGGCCGCCAGTCCGACGCCGACGGAGCCGGCGGAGCCGATCACGGTGTAGACGGTCCGGACGAGCCCGAACCCTGCCCCTCGCTCCGCGTCGCCGAGCGCGTCCATGAACCGCGGGTCGATCGCCGAGAAGAAGCTCGATCCGGATCCGGCCAGCAGCACGGCGACGCCGACGCCGGCGATCCCGGGGCCGAGGACGAACGAGGTGATCCCGAGCGCGCCCGCGAGCATGGCCGCGCCGATGGCGGCGTCGCGACCCACGCTGTCCGAGACCCGCCCGAGAACCACCTGTGCGACCGCCCGGACGACGAAGAACGCGGAGAAGACGCCGGCGGCGAACGACGGCGAGAACCCGCGGAACTCGACGAGGAACGTCGGGAGAAAGGACATCACGCCCTGCACCACGTACGTGCCCGCCATCGCGACGAACAGCGGGAGGAGGATGCTCGGTCGCGAGAGGAGCTCGACGAGCGGCGCGACAGCGAACCGGTCCCGCATCGGCTGGTCGGGACGTCGCGGCTCGGTCGGACGGACGCGCCACGCGAACAGCAGGAACACCGGCGCGCCGACCAGGGCGGCCAGCGCGACCGCGGGCCGCCAGCCGAATCGGACCCCGACCCACGCCGCCGCGACCGGCGCCACGAGCCCCGCAAGCGGGCCGCCCGCGGAGTGGAGCCCGAACGCGGTGCCGATGTCGTCGAAGGTGCGCGAGAGGAGCGTCGTGGCCACCGCGTAGTGGAGGCCGGCGACGAGCCCCAGCACCACCGCCGCTAGCACGAACAGGGGGAAGACGGGCGCGAGCGCGAGCACGAGGCTCATCGCCGTCGTCCCGCCGACGGCGACGAGGATCACGATCCGCTCGCCGTGTCGGTCCGCGAGCACGCCGCTGGGGAACTGGGCGGTGCCGTACGCCAGCCACATCCCCGAGAGCGCGACTCCGATGGCGGTGTTCGACACCGCGAAGTCGTCGACGATGAGCGGGACGACCGGGCTGATCGCCAGCCTGGCGAAGTACGTCACCAGGAACGCGAGCATACACAGCGACAGCACCGTGTGGCGGTACTGCCAGCTCATCCGACGGTCACTGAGAGGTGGTCGGTCCGGTCCGGGGTCAACGCTTTCGGTTCCGGAAGAGACGGCGGCGACGTGCGGGACGCGGGTCCGCCTCTCCTACCCGTCGAACGTCCCGGCCGAGAGGTACCGCTCGCCGCTGTCCCAGAACACGGTGACGACGAGCGGCTCGTCGCCCGCGTACGCACCCGAGTCACGGAGCTCCGCGGCGACGTCCTTCGCCGCGAGGTTCGACGCGCCGGAGGACTGTCCCACGAGGATCCCCTCCTCGCGGGCCAGCCGGCGGCACTCGGCCTCGGCGTCCTCGATGTCGACCGTGTGCACCTCGTCGATGAGGTCGACGTCGAGGTTCGGCGCCACGAACCCCGGCCCCATTCCCTGGAAGCGATCGACGCCGGGTTCGCCGCCGGAGAGGACGGCGTTGTCGCTGGGCTCGACCGCGTCGATCCGCACGTCGGGGAACGCCTCGCGGAGCCGCCGACCGACCCCGGAGACGGTGCCGCCGGTACCGACCCCGGCGACCAGCGCGTCGACGGTGCGGTCGCCGACCTGCTCGACGACCTCCGGGCCCGTCGTCTCGTAGTGGGCCCGCGGGTTCGCGGGGTTCTCGAACTGGCGGAGCTGGACCATCCCCGCCTCGGCTTCGAGCGCGTCGGCGCGCGCCTTGGCCGCGGAGATGTCGCCGTCGACGAGCTCGACGTCGGCGCCGTACGCGCGCATGAGCCGGCGGCGCTCCATCGACTTGCCGTCCGGCATCACGAGCGTCACGTCGTACCCCTTCACGGCGCCGACCATCGCCAGTCCGATGCCGGTGTTGCCCGAGGTGGGCTCGACGATGCCGTCGCCTGGCGTCAGCTCGCCAGATTCCTCGGCGGCCTCGACCATGTACAGCGCCGGGCGGTCCTTCGCGGAGCCGCCCGGGTTGCGCGACTCGACCTTCGCGGCCACCGTCGTGTCCGGCGGCGAGTCGACCCGCACCAGCGGCGAGCCGAGCCCCTCCAGCACGTCGTCGTCCATTGGACCGACGAACGTGGTCGGGGCTCAAATGCTCGACGGACCGCGGCAAGTGACGCCACGTCTCCGACGGCCGTCGCGTTGCCACCGGCGCGCGATTTACATGACCTCACGGCGTACCGGGAGGCAATGACGCTCGAAACGCTCGCCCCCGACGACGACGCCGACGCGCTCGACGACGAGGTCCTCGCGACGCTCGGGGACGGCGACTACCGGTTCAAGGTGTGGGGCGGCGACTGGTGCGGCGACTGTCGGCGACAGCTCCCCGCGTTCGCGGCGGCGCTCGACGCGGCGGGTGTCCCCGGGGAGCGGATCGAGGACTTCCCGGTCACGAAGGGGCCGGACGGCAAGGAGGGCGAGGGCGTCGACGAGTACGGGATCGAGCGGATCCCGACCGTCGTGGTCGAGGGCGCCGACGGCGAGGAGCTCGCCCGCTTCGTCGAGGAGGCGGACGTCCCCATCGCAGAGTTCCTCGCGCGAGAGCTCGCCGAGGGAGAAGCGAACGCCTGAGACGGGGACAGCGTTCTGTTCCCGGCCACTCAGGCGTCCAGCTCGGCGACGATCCGCTCGCGAATCTCCCCGGCGTCGACGGGCGCCCACGCCTCGACGTCGTAGGTCACGGCGGCGAGGACCTCCAGCCGGTCGGCGTCGCCCTCCCCAATCGCCGCGATCGCGTCCTCGGAGAGCCGCGCGAGGACCGCCTTCGAGAGCGCCTCGCGGTCCACGCCGCGTTCGGGCACGTCGAGGATGTGCGGGAGGTCCTCGGCGTCGGTCGGGAGTGAGGGGAACGCCGCGGGACCGACCGCGAGGGCGACCTCGTCGGCGTCGAGTCCAGCGTCCGGGTCGACCACGTCCGTCGGCGCGTCACCTCCCTCCGCGAGCGCCGCGGGCGGCGCCGGCACCAGGGCGTACTCCGCGACGGCGACGTCGATGGCCGCGGCGATGGCGTCGTCGTCGACCTCGGCCCGTCGCTTGAACGCGAGCTCTGAGAGCGCGCGCGAGAGCTCCGCGCGGGTGAGCCAGCCGAACAGGTCCACGACGCCCGCGAGGTCGTCGCGCGCCGCCGCGCTGGGGGCGTCCGCCCCGGCGCCGTCCGAACCGCTCTCCTCGGGCATCCGTCAGTCCTCCCCCGGCGCGGGGTCGGAGGGCGGAGTCGCCGACGGTCGGTGGGCGTTTCCGCGGACGTCGGCGTCGGCGGCCTCGCCGGCGGCTCGGGTCGCCGCGTCGGCCGCGTCGTCGGTCGCTGCCGCGAGGTCGGTCGCTGCCGCGTCGGCGACCTCGGCGGGCGTAATCGGCGCGTCGCGCCACGTCGGCAGCCGGGTGTCCGGTCCCGGCTCGACGAGGGCGCCGGCGTACGTCTCGACCTGCGAGCGCTCGTCCTCGCGGTCGTAGTCGAGTCCGTTGAACGCGGCGTCGTCCGCGTAGCCGTCGATCAGCTCTGCCGCGGCCTCGCGGTAGCGGTCGGCGAGCCCGTCGTAGTCGACGGCGATACCGCCGTCCTCGACCGCTCTGAGGGTCGCCTCGCCCACCGCCCGGCTCATGTCCGCGAGTCCGGTCGGGCCGTCGACCGAGCGGTGGTCGTGCTCGTAGCGGCCCAGGTCGACCTGCGCGCTCCCCGCGAAGCCGGCGTGCGCGAACGCCTCGCCCAGGATGCCCGCCTCCAGTCCCCAGCCGCGCTGGATCCGAAGCCGTGAGACCAGGTCGGTCGTCGCCGCGAACTCCCCGGCGAGCGCGTATCGGAACGCCGAGAGGTACTCGATCACGCCGGGTTCGCGGCGCTCGGTGGCGTCGGCGAGCGCGCGGACGAGCGGTCGGAAGAACAGCCGGAACAGCCGGCCGTACAGCGCTCCGTCCTCCACGCGCGCGTAGTACCCCTTCGAGAACGCGTGCCCGTTCGCGACCGGGAACAGCAGTCGGTCGACGAACGCCGGCGAGTACGTCTTCGTGTCGGCGTCGTGGACGACGACGTACTCCTCCTCCAGCGCCCGACCGAGCCCGAGCCACACGTCGCGACCCTTTCCGCGGGTCCCGTCGAGCCCGTGATTCGCGAGGAGGCGGGTCAGCCGCGGGCCCCCGCACCAGAGCGTCTCCACCTCGAGGTCGAAGCCGTCGAGCCACCGCGCGAAGGGCCCGACGCTCTCCCGAGGGGCACGGAGCGGAACGATCACGCGAGCCGGCGCGACCTCCTCGAGCGCCGAGAGGACGCGATCGGCCGCGAGGGTGCCGTACTCGCGTTCGGTCATCGGCACCACGACCGCCGCCCGGCCGGTCGGGGCGTCCGGCCGGTGGTCGGTCAACGCGTGCAGCGTCGTCACGCGCTCTTGCACGTACTCCATTACGGATACACAGGGGAGGGACGCTCAAAATAGGTGCGATACCCGAGGGCGGTGCCGGTCGCTCCCCGTCCGCGCGGCGGCGGTCGCAAAATCGACCCGCCGCCGGCGGGGGTCACGCGACCGACTCGGCGCCGGCGGCGCCGCCCGGAACGCGTCCGAGACGCTCCAGGACGGCGTACCCGACGACGACCGCGCCGAGCCCCCCGGCGAGCGCGAGGAAGGCGGCGTCGTACGTGACGCCGGCCTCGATCGCCTCGCCGACGACCCACGACCCGGCCGCCTGCGCCGACATCATCCCGGCGGAATAGACGGCGTACGCCGACGCCCGGGACTCGTCCGGCAGCGACGCGAGCAGGTAGGTGTCGCTCGCGGGGAACAGCATGTGGATCGTGAAGCCGACGGCGACGCTGGCGAGCACGACGGCGACGAACCCGGAGGAGACGACCACGAGGACGACGCTCGCGAGAAACGCCGTCACGATCCCGAGCAGGTACGGGACGTGGGGCAGGCGGTCGGCGAGGTCGCCGGAGACGAGGAACGCCGGGACTCCCGCCGCGAAGATCACCGTCAGCAGGTTGCGCGCGGCCGCCCCGGAGAGCCCCTTGTCGACCATGTACAGCTCGTAGAAGTTGAACAGTCCCTGCCAGACGAAGCTCGTGAGCCCCATCAGCACGACGCCCGCGAGGATGAGCTTCCACTCGGAGAGCGCACCGCCGACGAAGTCGGTGTCGCCGGTGCCGGCGTCCGGGAGGGCCGTCCGCCGGGCCAGGAGGACGAAGGCGACGGTGGTCGCGGCGGCGACGAGCGCGAGCCCGTGGAAGGCCAGCCGCCAGTCGTACCACAGCGCGACCGTGACGACCGGCGCGGCGGCCACCGCGGCGAGCTGGCTCGCCATTCCGTGGACGCCCATCACGCGCCCGACGCGCTGCGGGAACAGCTCGGCGACGAACGGGTTCGCGGCGACGAAGTAGACGCCGGACGCCAGGCCGATCGCGAACGCGGCCGCCATCAGCGTCGGCACGCCGGGCGCCAGCGCGACGCCGAGCGCGCCCAGCGTCAGCATCGCGCCCGAGACGAAGATCACGAGCTCGCGAGAGAGCCGCGTGAGCGCCCAGCCGGCCGGGAGCCGCGGCGCCGCCGAGCCGAGCCACGCGAGCGTGACGATGAGCCCGGCGGTCCCCTCGCCGATGGAGAACTCCCCGATGAACTCGCCCACGAGGGGTGCGAACACGACGCGGGCGAAGTTGACGAGGAAGACGAGGGCACAGAGCGATCCGAACAGCCGAGTCCGTGACACGGGCGGCCTACTCGACGCCGGGAGACAAGCGTTGCGAAATCGACGCGGGGCGGTACGCCGTAGCGTGACGCGGCGCCCCGCACGTCGTCTCGACGCCGGCGGGTTCGCCGCGTCCGGGCCGCCGAGCGTCCGACTCGCGTCGTACGGGGTTTTTATACTTCCCGCGCGCAACTCAGGCACATGATATCGACGCGGAAGGGCCTCCGAGACGGCGACCTGTTCAAGGACACCTACGAGCGGCTGAACTGCGCCGACTGCGAGAAGGTCCTGAAGAAGAAGAACGACCCGGACGAGGTGTTCTCGGTCCGCGTCTGTCCCGAGTGTGAAACCCGGTACAAGGAGCTTCGCTGACGCCGGACCTCGCCGCAACGGCGTCGGCCGCGCCCTTCCCGGCGGCGCGCGGCGCGGTCTCTCGTGACCTCTCGTGCGACCGCTCGTCCGCTCACCGGTGAGCGATTTATGCGGCGGGGCCCCGTACGGTGCCCATGAGAAGTGAACAGGAGAGCGAGCTGCTGACCGAGTTCGACGACAGGATAGAACGCCTCCCGGAGTCGGTCGACCGGGCGGCGGTCAGGCGGATGCAGTTCGTGGCGTACGTTCTCGACGAGGGGATCCGCGTTCCCGGAACGGGTTACCGTATCGGCGTCGATCCGCTGCTCGGTGTGCTCCCGGGGGCGGGAGACGTCCTCACCGGGGGAATCTCCCTGTACATCGTGCTCGAGGCGGCTCGTCTCGGCGTGTCCTACGCGACGCTGCTCAAGCTGATCGCGAACATCTCCGTAGACGTGGTCGGGGGAGCGGTTCCAGTGGCGGGCGATATCTTCGACGCCGCCTGGAAGGCCAACAAGCGCAATTTCGAACTGGTACTGACCGATCTCGAGACGGGGTACGACCGCTCCGCTCGGTCACCAGGCGAGCGAACCGAGATCGAGATCAATTGAACGGCAGCTCCGTCTCGCGTCTTCTCACTCGAAGACGGCGTCGAACGCCGACGCGCCGAGCGGGTCGAAGGTGCCCGCGGCGACGTTCTCGCGGACGTGGTCGACGTCGGTCGCGCCGACGAGCGAGGAGGTGACTCCGGGCGCGCTCCGAGCGAAGTTGAGCGCGCGCTGAGCCGGCGTCTCGCCGGCGAGGACCGCGTCGACGTCGGGGGGGATCGCTCCCTCGACCGCGAGTTCCCCCTGCCCGATGCTCGCGCTCGTCACCACGGAGAGTCCCGCCTGGTGGGCGAGTGCCAGGGTCGAGACGGGACCGGAGCCGCCGCCGGGCGACCGCTGGTTCGCCCGCGTAAACGCGTCCGCCATCGCCACGTTGAACGGGAGCTGGATCACCTCGAGACCGTGGTCGTCGCCGGTGCCGACCGTCCGGCCGGCGGCCTCGGCTCGCGCGAGTACCTCCGCGAGCGAGAGGTACCGATCGTGATCCTCGGGGACGCGGAAGGCGTCCCACGTCGCGACGCCGTAGGCGCCGAGGTCGCCCGCCGCCCGCCGTCGCTCCAGGGCCTCGAAGGCGGCCTCCAGCTGGTCGTACACCTCCTCTCGCGGTCGGGCCGCGAGCTGCGTCTCCGGATTGTGGACGTAGTAGCAGTCGACCGCGTCGACTCCGAGCCGGTCCAGCGAGCGGTCCAGCGACCACTCCAGGTAGTCGGGCGCGAGGGCGTGAGCGCCGTTCGCGAGGTCTCCTGGGGCGACGATCCCCGGCTCGAGGAAGCGCTCGCGGACGTGGGCGGAGGGGTCGTCCGGGCGATCGCCGTCGAACGGGAGGAACCCGCCCTTCGTCGCCACCACGACCGCGTCGCGGTCGATCGGGGAGTCCCGGACCGCTTCGCCGACGACGCGCTCGGCGCGTCCGCACCGGTAGTTGACCGCGGTGTCGACGTGGTTCACGCCGGAGCGGAGCGCGAGCCCGATCGCCTCGCGGGAGGCGTCGTCGACCGCGGCGGTCGGCTCGCCGAGGTAGGTGCCGATCCCGACGCTGGAGGCCACGCCCGGGCCGAAGCGTCGGAAGTAGGTCCGCCCGAAGGCGTCGCCGAACCGGTCGCGGTAGGCCCAGAGCGCTTCGCGGGTCGCCATGTTCGTCCGATCGTGGCGCCTCGCGGGTAAAAGTCGCGCGGGAAGCGGCCCCGAGGGCCGGACGCCGGCCTCACCGGAACTTCCGGAAGAGCCGGGCGAGAACGGAGGCGACTACGCCCAGTCCCGGCACCCATATCGACGCGACGGCCGCACCGAGCAAGAGAACCCCAGTCCGGACGTCCCGACGGACGAACGCCGCGGCGGCGTCCAGCAGGGTCGACGCGATACCCAGTCTCCAGAGCGTTCGTCCGCCGAATGGTAGTGTCGTCATGGGTCGACTACGAGAGGGAGGGGGAATAGCGGCGGGCTTGCTTTCGCAAGTTCTTCTTCGCGGGCCCACCTCGCCTGGTCGCCGCAGCGTCGGTCCCGCTCACTCCGAGCGGGACCGATCGCCGGTGGACAGGTACAGCCCGACGTTGACGAGGACGCCGGCGGCGAGCAGTCCCCAATTGACCAGCGGATCGTTGTACCAGACGAGGTCGATACCGAGCGAATGCGGGTAAATCGGCCAGAAGGGTTCGATGGAATCGGCGATGTCCGGTGCCGAGAGGACGTCCGCGGAGAGGTGGGCGAGTCCGGAGATCCAGACCGCCAGGAAGCCGAACCGAGCGCTGTGGCGCACCGTCTCGGTGGACAGCCAGTCCGTCTCGCCGTCGATCCGCTCGAGGAGCGTCCCGACGAGCGGGCCGATGGCCGCGGCGAGGAGCGTCACCACGAGGACGGTGTGGAACACCCCGTGGTGCTTCACGGTCGGGACGAGCCTCGGAAGCACCAGGTCGACGTCCGGCAGCATCCCGAAGGGAGTGCCCACCAGGACGAACGCTACCGCCGTTCTCCGGCAGTCGACGATGAACCACGCCGGGGCGAGCCAGAGCAGCGCCATGCCCAGGTGGCCGCTCACGTCTACCATCGGAGCGGAACCTCCGGAGCCGTTGACTCGCCTCCTGGGGAGCGTGACGCCGGCCGGATCGCGACGGCTCGGGTGCCCCGGGCGATAGCCACCCCTGTCGGCGTCTCGACCGCAACTACGGCGCGCATCGTTGCGTGGGAAGGGTCACCGAACTTCGTTGTACATCTCGTCGATCGCCGCCTTGAGGTCGGGAGCGCCACCTCCGGGCTGACGGGGCGCGTAGCTGAATTCACCCTTCCCGTCGGGCGCTTCGCCCTGCGTCCACGGTTGTTTCGGGTCAACCCGTTCCTCGCGGGCAGTCGACATGAACGAGTAGTTGTGCTCCTGATTCTCCTTCTCCTGATCGAAGCTCGCCGGGACGGGGCGGTGTTCGCCGAGGCTCTCTAGCGCGGCGTGCCACTGGTTTTGATGCATCGTGTCTCGGGCGATGAGGTACTCCAGCATCTCCTTCATGCCGGGGTCGTCCGTGAACTCGTACAGCCGGGTGGCGAGTACGCGTCCGGTGGACTCGGCCATGACGTTCGCGTACATGTCGGCGGCCAGATTCCCCGAGGCGACCACGTAGTTGCCGGTGAAGGGGACTCCGTTGCTGTCGACGGGCATCGCGTGCAAGCCCGCCGAGAGGGCCTGTCGAGGTTGGCCAGTGCGCATCAGCTCGTCGATGATAGGGTCCTCACGGGCGGACTCGCGAGCCTCCTTGGAGGCTCCTTCGAGGTTCTTCGAGACCGCGGTCGCGAGCATCTCGATGTGGCCGAGTTCCTCCGTCGCGGTCTCCATCAGGAACCGCCTGATCTCCTGTTTCTCGGCCGGGACTGCGAACGCCTGGAACATGTACTGCAGGGCGACGCGCATCTCACCCTCAGCGCCGCCGATGGCCTGCTGGAGCATCTTCGCGAACCGGGGGTCGGGGGTCTCGACTTCGACCTCGAACTGGAGCTGGTCGTCGTGGTAGAACATGGAGTGAACGAACAGCGAGAGTTCGCAAAAGCGTCCTGCCTGCGAGTGCCGGCCGGTTTTGACGTACCCCCGTTCGCGGAGTCGCGCGTGACCCAGCGAGCTCCCGACCCGTGTCCTCAACGCTCGTCCGGATCCGGGTCGGATTCGGGCTCGGAGTCGTGTTCGGACTCAGGGTCGTCCCGACCTCCTCCGGGTCCGTTCCGACCTCCTCCGCGACAGTGGCCTCGGGGCGGATCGGCTCCCCGCTGAGCAGTTCCGGAAGGACGATTCGGATCGCCTCGAGGACGAGGATGAACAGGATCGGCATGAGAAAGAACCCGTACCACCCGAACAGGATCGGTCCGATCAGGTAGGCGAACAACAGCAGGATCGGGTCGATCCGACGGCCGGACAGGTACGGCTGCAAAAACGACTGCGGCAGGATGTCCAGGAGGACCACATAGGCCACGAGGACGGCCCCGACGAACGCGAGGCTCCCTTGGCCCTGGTCGCTGGTGATGGCTTGGAAGCCGAGAGAGGCGACCATGGGCACGTAGACGATCTTGCCGACGACGACGGGGAGCAGGCTCGCCAGCCCGGTCAGGAAACCGGCCACGAGCACCATCGGGACCTGGAGCCCCGGCGGCGCCACGAGGTTCGTCGCCGCGTACGTCACGGTCGCGATGACGGACATGGCGGCGACGAACAGCAGGTTGCCGAAGAACACGGACTCCAGGTCGGCGTCGACCGCGACGCCGTAGGTGTACGCCGTCGAGTCCCGCCCCCCGATCAGTTCGATCAGGGTCTCGGAGATGTCGGAATCGTTGGCGAGCAGGAAGTACGCCAGCGTCGTCGCGAGTCCGAGCAGAAACAGCCCGCCCAATACGCCCTGGAGCGCGCTCAGGGCGGTCCCCGCACTGGATCAGAACGAGCCGCCCGCGTCGAAGACCGACGAGGGGTTCGACAGCACCGACACCAGCCGCTCGCGCTGTTCCATCGGGAGGGCGTCGACGCCGGTGATCCGGCCGACGAGCGTGTCGACGAACTCCCCGCCTTCGAACTCCCGCTGGACGACCTGAAACAGACGGAGGCCGACGAGAACGAAGAGTATCAGAATCGGGACCAGGACCGACAGGGCCGTGAGCGTCGCCGCGAGGTGTCGAGAGCCCGTCACCGAACGGAGCCGGTCGCAGATCGGTCGAGTGGCGTAGTAGCCGAACAGGCCCAGGACGACGAGCCCGATGAACGAGCCGACGACGTACGCGACCGCCAGGCCGAGCAGAAGGACGAACACCCACCAGCCGAGGCGGCTACGGGACGGCAGCTGGTCCGCGAGTCCGTTCATACCCCGGTCCATGTCACTACCTCGGCGAGAGGCGCCGCCCCCGTGGGTCGGACGCCCGTTTCGGGCGCGAGACGTCCCGGGGCGATCGGGTCGTGGAGAGACACGTCAACCACGTTGAATTTTGGAGCTCCGACGTTATTGAACGTTACGCGGAGAGAGGCTGAGACCCGCACGTAGGCCGGATCGCGGTTGGCTAATCAACGCCTTGCGAGCGCAGGCGTCGGGCCCCTTTTCCCGCGCTGATCGCCGAAAGGAGTCGATGCCACTGTTCGACGGCGCACGAGCCGGCGAACGCACGCCGGTCGACGGGCTTCCGCCTCGACGCCGGAGCCGCAGGAGGCGAGGTCACGTCGCTCGGTTGCGAGTCGTAAATACGCCTTACATAGGCAAGCAGAACCGTTAGTCTCGGAAGCGTCGTTCGTCGGACCACATGCGAGACGAGGCAGCACCGACGGAGACCGACGGAGACGCCGACGGACTCGACGCCGCTAGCGTCGAGACCGCCTCTGACGACGAGACCCGCCCGGGCTGGTGACACGGTCCACTGGAGCGTTCGGTCCGTCTCCCGTAGAACCCCTCTCTCGAGTGCGAGACGTCGGTGCGTTCGCGCACAACCGTCCACGTCGTCCGAAAGTCACAACCGACCACCTCACATGAACGTACGCTTCGCGGAGCCAGGCGACCGAGAACAGATCAGAGCAATCGCGCGCGACTCGCTGCGCGCGTCGTACTCGCTCAGTCCGGAACAGATCGAGATGATACTCGAAGAGGAGTTCGACGACGCGTCGCTGGACGACCTGCTCGACGACGCGGACACGGCGGTGCTCGTCGTCGAGGAGACGATCGACGACACGGACACCGTCCGCGGCTTCGTAACCGTCGAAGTCGGAACGGAAGCGACGGTCCGATGGCTCCACGTGGATCCGGCGGCGCGGGGCGGGGGCGTCGCCACGGCGCTGCTCGATCGCGTTCGCGAACGGTTTTCAGAGACGCCGATCGCGGCGCGTATCCTCGACGAGGCCGTCGAGGGCGGCGAGTTCCTCGAAGGGTTCGGCCTCAAACGGGGCGGTCACGACCACCTACTGGTCGGCGGAGAGGAGTTCGCCGTCACCCTGTTCACGGAGGGCCAGTCGACGTCGACGGCGAACGAACCGACCGTCGCGGTCCCGGAGTCCGTCGCCGTCGACGGGGGTGATCGACCCGTCGATCGGGACGAGAGCGTTCCCGGCAGCGAGGCCCCGTTCTTCACGGTGTACGCTGGGGACGGCGAGGAGGAGGCGTACGGGTACTTCTGTTCGCAGTGCGGCGGTACGAACGTCTCCATAGACGGGCTCGACAGGCTCGAGTGCGGGGACTGTGGCAACACTCACCTGGCCGACGAGTGGGACGATGCGTATCTCTGAGACGGGCGAATGGTAGACGGTTCTCGGTCGGCGGACCAGCGCGGCGACGGGACCGCACCGGGAATCGACGTCGGCGTTCTTTTCGCACACTCGCCGGGGACGGACGTCGAGCCGCTGCAGTCGTTCGCCGAGCGGACGACCCGCGACGGCGTCGACGCGCTCGCGGCAGCCACGGACGCGACCTGGAGAGTTCACTGCGCCGAACCGGACCCGCTTACCGACGCCGCGTCCCGGCGACCGTCCGAGTTCCTCGACGAAGCCGCGCTTCACATGGTGAAACGCCCGTACGACCTCGTCGTCGTCGTGACCGACGTGCCCCTGACCACGCGCGAGGAGCGCTCCGTCGAGGGGCTCGCGTCTCCGCTCGCGCGCGTGGTCGTCGTCTCGACGCGACGGCTCCTGCGGAGACCCGGCCGAGAGACGGCCAGGGCGCTCGATTCGGCGGCTGTCCGCTGGAACGCCGCGACCCTCCTCGTACATCTCTTCGGACACGTGTTCCGCGCGGACCACAGTGATGGCGGCGTGATGGCTCCGTTCTCGTTCGATCCCGACCGACGGAGCGTCCCGCCGTTCGACGCGGACATCACGCAACACCTCCGGAAGCTCGCCGCCCGCCTCCCCGAAGAGGACGTCTCGCGAGGGCGGCTTCGACGGCTGGGGTTTCACGCGCTCAGCCTCGCGCGGAACCCGGGTATCGTTACCGCGACGCTGCTGCAGAGCCGCGCGCCGCTGCTCCCGTTCTCGCTCCCGCGCCTCTCGACGGCCGCGGTGACGCCGACGCTGATCCTCGTGTTCAGTGCCGAGGCGTGGGACGTCGGGTTGAACCTGACCAACGGGACCACCGCGCTGTTCGCCATCGGGAGCATCGTTGCCGCCGCGGTCCATCTCTTGTACGTTCAGCGTCTGTTCTTCCCGCGCGAGCACAGCCAAGTGATCACCGAACACATGGCGCTGGTGAACGTGACGGTGTTCTGTATCCTCGTCGTCGCGATGACGGGGCTCTTCGTCCTCGTCGGGTCGATCAAGCTCCTGATCGAACTCGCCGTCTTTCCGCCGAACCTGATGACGAACTGGCCGAGCCTCGAAGACCCCTCCGTCGGACCTGTCAACCTCGTCCGCGTCGGTGGCTTCATCAGCACGCTGGGGGTGCTGTCGGGGGCCCTCGCGGGCGGGATCGAGAACCGAATGGCGCTCCGGCACCTCGCGCTCTTCCGTGACCGTGCGTAGGCGCGCGTCGACGGCGGTGGCCGTGGGCACAGTTAACATGACGCGCGACATATCTCTCGACGTGACTGTTCGAGAACTGGATGCGAGTCGACGACGGATCGACGTACAGCGCGGCCCGACCGCCGGTTCCGCACCGGGCGTCCTCCGTGGGCTGCTTCGAGGCGTCGTCGGTGGCCTGCTCGCAACGGCGCTCATGACCCTGTACCGGTTCCCCGTCTTCCGCGCGCTGCCGCCGACCGCCGACTTCTGGGCGAAATACGTCGGAGGCGGTGATGCGGAAGCGCATCCCGCCACGGGACTGCTCTTACACTTCCTGTACGGGGCCACCGCAGGCGGGCTGTTCGGCGTCGGGATCAGCCTCGTGGACTTCCGGAGCGAACGCGAACGCCGCCTCGGCGTGATCGGGCTCTCCACCGCCTACGGCCTCGCCCTTTCCGCGTTCGGAACCCGGTTCCTGTTCCCCTTCCTTCTCGACGAGGAACTCGAGCCGGACGAAGCGGTGATATTCCACGTCGGGCACGTCGTCTACGGGCTGACCCTCGGGACGTGGATCGGCTTCCGGGACCGGAAGGGCGAGGTGTACGAGTGAGGGCGTCGGGTCGAACCGAACCCGGACGTCCGCCGTTCGGACCGGCCAGCCCACACACGGGCGGGCCTCCATCACCCTGCAGGGGCCGGCACAGAGCGTAAGTGGCTTCGACGCGACTATCCGAGAATGACGACCGATCAGAACGACGACAGCCGCAAGCAGGGCGTGGAGCTCGGTCCGCTGGCGGACGACCTCGAGGACGAGGAATACCCGCTCGAGCTGGGGGCGTTACTGGAGCGGTACGGCGACCGCGAGGTGGGGCTGGGAGACGACACCTCGACGCTCCGGACGGTGTTGGGACCCCAGGACGAGGCCACCTACGACTCCGCCGACGACGTGCGTCAGAGCATCGTCGGGATGGTCGGTGACGAGGCCATCGGTCGGAAGAACTACACGGACCGCGGCGGCAACACGGAGGCCGAGGAGGGCGACGAGGAGTCGATGTAAGCGGCCGGGACACGGGGGAGATCGACCCCCGGCGTCAGACGCTCGCACGACGCCGACACAACGACTATACGTCGTCCGAGAGTCAGTTCGGGTAATGGCCTCGCTCACCGACTACCTGTCCGACCTCGTCGAGGACGCGGACGCGGTGCTCCTGTTCTCGCCGACCAGCTCCTTTCACGACCGGTTCGAGGACGGCGACACGGACATCGTCGTCGTCGCCCCCGACAACGACGTCGGCGCCGAGACGTTCGTCGAGCTTCCCCTCCCGTTCGACAACGTCAAGGACCGGATCCGGTTCGGGATCGAGGGCGCGATGGACGCCGAGCTGGTCTCCGAGGGCGACGAGGTCGTCTGCATCGCCTCCGTCTTCGACGGGGGGTCGGACGCGGTGATCCGCGTCACCGTCGACGAGACGGTCCACACCGGGATCTACGACCTGTTCGTCAACACCCGAGCGGAGCCGAGCGTGATCCGCGACGTCTTCGAGGTCGCGATCGAGCTCGGGCGGAAGGGACAGAAGGGGAAGCCCGTCGGCGCCCTGTTCGTCGTCGGCGACGCGGGGAAGGTGATGAACAAGTCCCGCCCGCTGTCGTACAACCCCTTCGAGAAATCGCACGTCCACGTGGGCGACCCCATCGTCAACGTCATGCTCAAGGAGTTCTCGCGGCTCGACGGCGCCTTCGTCGTCTCCGACTCCGGGAAGATCGTCTCCGCGTACCGCTACCTCGAGCCGGGCGCGGAGGGCGTCGACATCCCGAAGGGGCTCGGCGCGCGCCACATGGCTGGCGGCGCGATCACGCGGGACACGAACGCCACCGCGATCGTCCTCTCGGAGTCGGACGGGCTCGTTCGGGCGTTCAAGTCGGGCGAACTCGTTCTGGAGATCGATCCGGAGGAGTACTGATCCCCATGTCACCGGTTCCGAACGCGGTCGTCGAGTACGCGTCGAGAGTTCCGGATCGGTTCTGGCTCGCCCTGATCGTGCTGGGCATCGGCCTGATCGCGGCGTACCTCGTCGGCGTGATCAACCGGCGGCTCCTGACGCGGGCCGGCGTCCCGGACGCCATCGAGGGGACTGCCTTCGAGCGCACCGTCCAGGAGTTCGACACGTCGACGGTGAACATCCTGGCGAAGCTGTCGAGCTACTTCATCGTCGCCGTCGCGATCATCGTCGCGCTCACCGTCGCGGACGTCAACTTTCTCGAACGCTTCTGGTCCTCGGTCGCCTCGTTTCTCCCCCAGCTGTTCGTCGCCGTGTTCGTCATGATCGTCGGCGTCGTCGTCGGCGACAAGGCGGAGCTGCTCGTCGCCGAGCGGCTCCGCGGGATCAAGCTCCCCGAACTCGGCGTGCTGCCGCCGCTCGTGAAGTACAGCGTCGTGTACGTCGCCGCCCTGATCGCGCTGGGACAGGTGGGCGTACAGACGCTCGCGCTGGTCGTTCTCCTGGCGGCGTACGCGTTCGCGGTCGTGCTGTTCGCCGCGCTCGCGACGAAGGACCTCGTCGCGAGCGCGGCCGCCGGGGTGTTCCTCCTCCTTCGGCAGCCGTACGGCGTGGGCGACGAGGTCAAGGTCGTGGGTCAGCGCGGGGTCGTCCAGGAGGTCGACCTATTCGTCACCCGGATCGAGGCCGACGGCGAAGAGCACGTCGTCCCGAACCACTCGGTGTTCCGCGACGGGATCGTCCTCGTTCGCGAGTGAGGGGTGGGAGCGAACCCGCTCGGTTCCGATCGCTCGATCGTTCCCACGCCGTGGGAGCAGCTGTCACGATATAACCCGCCGGGGAACGGAGGACCACTCATGAGCCACCACGGCACCGACGGCGCCTGCGTTGGGTGGGACGCGAGCGGGTGCGAGGGCACGGTCCACTGTCCGCCCCGGTGTCCCCGGTTCGTCGACAAGGAGGGCGCGCGCTGGACGGTCCGGCCCGCGGTCGACGAGGACGAGCGGTTCCTCGTCGAGATGTACGAGCGGTTCGGTCGCTCGGACCGCGCGCAGGGGCTCCCCCCGGTGAGCCGGAGCCGGCGAGTCGAGTGGGTGCGAGCGATGCTGACCGAGGGGAGCAACGTCGTCGCGGAGCGGGGCGGCGAGCCCTTCGGCCACGCGATGTACACGCCGACCGACGCGGCGGTCCCCGAGCTCGCCGTCTTCGTCCACCCGGACGCACAGGACCGCGGCGTGGGGACGGAACTGTGCCGTCACGTGATCGCGGACGCTGCCGCCGCGGGCCGCGAGGGGATCGAGCTCCACGTCGAGACCGGCAACCGCGCCGCCCGGAGCGTGTACCGGACGGTCGGGTTCGAGGTCGTCGAGCGTCGAGGCGACCTCCGGATGCGACTCGACCTCGACGACCCGATCGCGACCGAGGTCCGCTGGCCGCCGATCGTTCGGGAGGGATCGGCGGAGCCGCCCGCCGGAGTTCCGTCGGGCGACACAGCGTCCGTGCGGCCCCCAGCGGACGACTGATCGCGCCGTTCTGCCTGCTCGGCGGCCGCGACGCCCGCTCCGGGCCGCGACGCCCCCTCGCCGGAGCCGACGCCTGAGCACACGCGATCACCACAACCGTTAGGCATCACCGTCCCCAGGCTACCGTAACCGTGGACGACGCCATCGAGTGGCTGCGGGACCGGCCCTTCTACGAGGGACAGATCGCCGATCACCGCCGCCTCCCCGCCCGCGAGCCCGCGTTCGGTGACGTCGACCTCGCGCCCCGGATGGCCGACGCCCTCGCGAAGGCGGGGATTGACCGCCTCTACCGCCACCAAGCCGACGCGATCGAGGCGGTTCGCGGCGGCGACGACGTCGTGCTCGCCACCGAGACGGCGAGCGGGAAGTCGCTCGCGTACGCCGTCCCCGCCTTCGAGGCGGCGATGGACCACGGGGGACGGACACTCTACCTCGGACCGCAGAACGCGCTGATCGCCGACCAGGAGGAGAGCCTGAGCGAGCTCGCTCACGGGCTCGGCTTCGGCAGCGGCGTCTCGGTCGAGTCGTACACGGGCCGGCTCTCGCGGAGCGAGAAGCGCGACGTGCGCGACCGCGAGCCGACCGTCCTGCTGTCGAATCCCGACATGCTCCACTACGCGCTGCTCCCGTACGCCGGGCGCCTGTGGGAGTGGTTCTTCTCGTCGCTGGAGTACGTCGTGATCGACGAGGTGCACAGCTACCGCGGGGTGTTCGGCTCGCAGGTCGCCATGACTCTGCGTCGGCTGGCGCGGACCTGCGAGCGGTTCGGGTCGAGCCCGCGGTTCGTCTGCTGTTCGGCGACGATCAACAACCCCGTCGAACACGTCGCGGCGGTGACCGGCCGCGACCCGGACGGGGTCGCCCTCGTCGACGAGGACGCGTCGGGTCGGGGGCCGCGCGACTGGGTGCTGTGGAACCCGCCGGAGTACGACGACGACTGGGCCGAGCGCGGGAGCGGCCGCCGGAAGTCGAGCCACACCGAGAGCAAACGGCTCTTCTGTGACCTGGTGACCGCCGGCGCGCAGACGCTGGCGTTCACGCGGGCGCGCCAGACCGCGGAGCAGTACGCCACCGACAGCGCCAGCGACCTCCGGGAGCGCGGCGAGCGCGAGCTGGCGAGTCGGGTCGGCGCGTACCAGGCGGCCCTGACGGACGAGCGCCGCCGGGAGATCGAGGCCGACCTCCACGCGGGCGAGCTCCGGGGCGTCTGGTCGACGAACGCCCTCGAACTCGGCGTCGACGTCGGGGGACTCGACGCCGTGATCCTGGACGGCTACCCCGGTACGCGGATGTCGGCTCACCAGCGCGCGGGGCGGGCGGGGCGCGGCGACGACCCCGCGCTGGTCGTGCTGGTCGGCGGCGAGGACCAGCTCGACCAGTACCTCATGCGAAACCCGGACGACTTCTTCGAGGCGCCGCCGGAGGACGCGATCTGCGACCCCGAGAACGGTCAGCTCCTCCCCAACCACGTCGCCTGCGCGGCCGATGAGAGCTGGCTCTCGCCCGACGACGAGCGCTTCTTCGGCGCGTCGTTCCCGGGCGTCGTCGCCGACCTGACCGACGAGGGCGTCCTGGACAGGCGGGAGACCGCCGACGGGCTGCGGTGGACCCACGCCGGGCCGTCGAGCCCGCAACAGTCCGTGAGCCTCCGGACCGCGGGCGACCGCGAGGTCGACCTGATCGACGCCTCGCGGAACGAGACGGTGGCCTCCCTCGGGTTCGGCGACGCCCTGCGCGACGCCCACCCCGGCGCGATCTACCACCAGCAGGGGCGCACCTACGAGGTGACGGCGCTGGACCTCGACCGCGACGTGGCCGAGCTGCGGTCCTCGTGGGCCGACTACTACACGCAGCCGCTCACCGAGAAGCACGTCGTCGTGAACGAGGACCTCGCGGAGCGGGCGCTCGCCGCGCGCGCCGACGTCCCGGTCCGGTTCGCGGACGTGACGGTCACCGAGCGGATCACGGGGTTCGTCCGGAAGGACGCCACGACCGGCGACTCGCTCGGCGAGTCGACGCTCGACCTGCCGGAGACGACGCTCCGCACGAAGGCGCTGTACTTTCCGGTTCCCGCCGACCTGGAGTCGGAGATGCGGGCGATCGGGAGCCGTGAGGGGAGCGACGGACACACGGAAGCGGCGACCGACGGCGGCGAGGAAGCGTCTGGGGACGGAGCGAGCGAGGCCGCACCCGACGGCGAGTACGCCTTCAACGGCGGGATCCACGCGGCCGAACACGGGCTCATCTCGCTGTTCCCGTTCCACCTGCTCTGTGACCGCGCCGACGTGGGCGGCCTCTCGACGCCGTACCACCCGCACACCGATGCGCCCGCGGTGTTCGTCTACGACGGCTACCCGGGCGGGGTCGGGCTCACGCGCCGGGGTCACGAGCGGATCGAGGAGCTGCTGGCCCGCACCGCCCGGCTCATCGACGGCTGCGACTGCGAGGGCGGCTGTCCGGCCTGCGTCCAGTCTCCCCACTGCGGCAACGCCAACGACCCGCTCGCGAAGGCGCCGGCGGTCCACCTGCTGGAGGCCCTCTCCCCCGTTCGCCGGCACAACTGACTTGCCGTGGCCGGCCGAGGTGACTACATGGCGTTCGACCTCGACGACGCGACCGATCCGGCCGCGGTGGCGATGGAGTGGCTCGTGCTCGGCGCCGCGTACTTCCTCCTCCTGTTGTTCCTCATCGGTGTGTTCGACCTGTTCCTATCGCTGTACCGACTGCTCGTCGCCGGCAACTTCACCGACCCGAACGAGGTCGTCGGGCTCCTCGACAGCGTCCTCCTCCTGCTGATCATCGTCGAGGTCCACCGGACACTGGTCGCGTACGCCAGGGGTAAGCCCGTCCTCCGGATCGTCGTCAGCGCGTCGATCATCGCGGTCGCCCGCCGCGCGATCAGTTTCCGCCTGGAGGACTACGGGACGGGCGAGGAAACCCTGCTGGCCGCGCTCTCTATCGCCGTGCTGGTACTCGCGCTCACCGTCGGCTACTTTCTGCTCGACCGCGTGAGCGTCCCCGGGCGACCGGAGCTGTAGGCCTCGTACCCGTCGCCGTGTCCGTGTTGCCGGCGCCCGCCGCCGGTGCTTTCACGGTACTCGCACCCGTGCGGATCCCATGGAGCTGTTCTGGCACCGGCGGGACCTCAGGATCGCGGACAACGTCGGGCTCGCGGCCGCGGCCGACCGGGACGAGGTCGCGGGCGCGTTCGTCTTCGATGACGACGTGCTCGCACACGCGAGCGACGTGCGGGTCCGCCGTCTGCTCGACGGTCTCGCGGCGCTGCGGGAGGACTACCGGGACCGCGGGAGCGACCTCCTCGTCGCCCGCGGCGACCCGGAGACCGTGCTCCCGGAGCTGGCCGAGGCCCTCGACGCCGACCGCGTCGTCTGGAACCGGGACTACTCGGGGCTCGCCCGCGAGCGGGACGCTCAGGTCCGGAAGGCGCTCAACGCCGTCGGAACCGACCGCGAGGCCCACCACGACGCGGTGTTGCACACGCCGGACTCGATCCGCACGAACGCCGGCGACCCGTACTCGGTGTACACCTACTACTGGCGGAAGTGGACCGACCGCGAGACCGAGCCGCCGGCGCCGACGCCGGGAGCGAGCGACCTCGTCGACGCCGACGCGCTTTCGGCGGCGGTGAGCACGGACGGCGGCGCCCTCGCCGACGGCGGCGTCGCGACCGACCGCGTCGTCGTGGGGGACCTGCCCGCGCCCGCCGATCTGGGCTTCGCGGAGCCCGAGGCCGACGTCGGCCCCGCGGGGACCGAGGCCGCCCGCGACCGCCTCGACGCGTTCCTCTCGGAGGCGGTGTTCTCGTACGACGCGGAGCGCGACTACCCCGCTCGCGAGGCGACCTCCCGGATGTCGGCGTTCCTCAAATACGGCGAGATCGGCGTGCGAGAGGTCTACGAGGCGACGGAGCGCGCGAGGGCCGCGGCGGAAGAGCGGGCAGCGGCCGACGGAACGGCTGGAGCGGACGGAGACGGGGGAGACGGCGACGACGAGGAGGGCCCGGTCGCCGCGGTCGAGGAGTACCAGCAGCAGCTCGCGTGGCGGGAGTTCTACGTCCAGGTGTTGTACCACAACCCCGAGCTGGTGACGGAGAACTTCAGGACGTACGAGGAGGGGATCGCGTGGCGCGACGACCCCGAGGAGATCGCGGCGTGGGAGCGCGGCGAGACCGGCTACCCCATCGTCGACGCCGGGATGCGCCAGCTCCGCGCGGAGGCGTTCGTGCACAACCGCGTGCGGATGGTCGTCGCCTCCTTCCTCACGAAGGACCTGCTCGCCGACTGGCGGCACGGCTACGACCACTTTCGGGAGCACTTGGCGGACCACGACACCGCCAACGACACCGGCGGCTGGCAATGGGCGGCCTCCACCGGAACCGACGCCCAGCCCTACTTCCGGATCTTCAACCCGATGACGCAGGGCGAGCGGTACGACCCCGACGCGGAGTACATCAAGCGATACGTCCCCGAACTGCAGGGGGTCGACGCCGACCGCATCCACGAGTGGCACGAGCTCTCGTCCACGCAGCGCGCGAACGCGGCGCCCGACTACTCGGCGCCGATCGTCGACCACTCGGAGCGCCGCGAGGCGGCGTTAGCGATGTACAAGCGGGCGCGCGGCGAGGACCCGGACGAATGAGCGGGCGACGATGGATACGGAGTCGCTGTGACGGCGAACACCTCCAAAGCCCCAGCCCCGACGGCTCGCACGCCTTGTTTCGCGCCTCACTCAGTCACTACCGCTCCGTCACTGCGGTGCTTACTGTGGCGTGCTTCGCCCCGCGGCTGCCTCTTTGAGTCACACCCCATCTCGCACAGCACCGCGCCTCACACCTCCCCAGCCTCGCCGCTCACGCCCTACGGGCGTTCGCGGCGTCCCTCGCGCGTGCGCCTCGCGTCCTTCGGGCGCTCGGCGGCACGCGCCACCGCGCCGCGGTTTTATTTAAAACAGCGCCTCGCTCTCGTCGAGGACGCGCGCCGGGCCGCCGACCTCCCAGACGTCGGTGTCGACGCCGATCTCGGCGATCCTGCCCTCCACGTCGTCCGCGTGGTCGGCCAGCGTGTTCACGTACACCGAGGCGCCGGTGTCCGTCGAGAAGTAGACGGGGACGCCCGCTTCTCGAAGCTCGCGGACCGCGTTGAACACGGCGATCGTCTCCGGCTGCCAGTACACCCAGCCGGCGGGGCCGGTCATCGTGGTGGCCGTCAGGGAGAGCGAATCGTGCTCGGCCGTCTCGAAGATCCGGTCGAAGTCACCCTCGCGGAGGGCGTCGGTCATCTCGACGAGCTGGTCCTGCACGTGGGCGGTCCGCGCCTGCATCATGTGGCTCGCGGCCGCCTCGCGGTGCGCCTCCTCCGTCTCCTTGTACGCGGGGACGTGCGCGGCGACGATCCGGAGGTCCTCCTCGGGGTCGAAGCCGTCCTCGCTCACGCCGACGTCCAGTCGGTGCGAGCGGCAGTCGTCGTCGTTGAGGCCGGCGTCGAGCCGGGAGTACGCCCCGGTGACTGCGCGGGCGGCCGAGGAGGAGCCCCGGCGGGCGACCGTGGAGACCTCGGGGAGCGTCAGATCGAGCCCCGCGGCCTCCACGAGGGCGAGCGCGGCGGCCGCGAACCCGGACGACGAGGAGCCGAACCCGATGTTGGACGGGAAGGAGTTCTCGCTCTCCAGCCTGACGGCGGCGTCGACGCCGGCCAGGTCGCGCACGTGCTCGACGACCATGTCGATGCGCTCGGCGGCGCGCCCGTCGACCTCCTCGCCGCCGATGACGTACGCGTCACCGCTCGCGTCGGGCTGCCACTCGACGGTCGTCGTCGTCGCGGTCGGGGCGGTACAGAGGCTGATGCTGTCGTGGTACGGGAGCCGGAGCCCCGGGTCGCGCATCCCGTGGTACTTGACGAGACCCTGGATCGGGTGGGCTCGCGCGGTGGCCTTGCCGGTCATACCTCGAGACGCGTTCGGCGTACGATTAGTCGTTGCGATGGGCGGGAGACGGAACGATGCCCGAGGGAGACGAGCGACCGCCCGCGACGACCCCTACGTCCGCTCGCCGATCTCCTCGCGCAGCACCTCGGAGACGACCTCGCCGTCGGCCTTCCCGCGCAGCGCGCCCATCGCCTCGCCCATCAGCCCGGAGAACGCGCCCATCCCCTCGGCCTCGACCTGGTCGGCGTTGCGCTCGACGACCTCGACGACCGCCTCGCGCACGTCCGCCTCGCTCACGCCGGAGAGCCCCGCCTCCTCGACAGCCTCGGCCGCCGAGAGCTCCGGGTTCGCCGCGAGCGTCGTCAGCACCTCGGGGACGCCCTCCTTCGCGAGGTCGCCGCCCTCGACGAGGTCGAACAGCGCGAGGAAGTGGTCGTCGGTCAACTTCTCGACGGACGCCCCCTCGCGGCGGATCTCCGTCGTCGTCGACTCCAGCGTCGACGCCGCGAAGGTGGGGTCGACGCCGCGGTCGACCGCGGTCTCGAACAGGGGGAAGCGCCGCCCGAACGCGACCTGCTCTGCGAGCCCGCGGTCCAGCCCGAACTGCTCGACGTAGCGGTCGGTCTTCTCGTCGAGCAGCTCGGGGCGGTCGACCTCGGTCGGGTCCGGCTCGACCGGCGGCACGTCCGTCTCCGGATACATCCGCGCGGCGCCGGGGAGGGGCCGGAGGTACCGCGTGGTCCCGTCGTCGTTGGCGCCGCGGGTCTCCTCGGGGACGCCCTCGATGGCGGCGGCCGCGCGGTCGGCGGCGGCCTCGATCGCGAGGTCGGCCGTCTCCGGGTCGGCCGCGACGATCGCCACCGCGTCCTCGGGTCCGGCGCCCACCGCCTCGCGGAGGGCCTCGACCTCCGCGTCCGTCACGCCGTACGCCGGAAGCTCGTCAGTGTGGAAGATCCCGCCCGCGCCGTGGCGCTTGGCGTGATCGGAGAGCTCGGTGCCGAGCCGGCGGTCCGGCTGAATCTCGCGTCCCACGAGACCGTCGAAGCCGAAGAGGGGGACCGCGGTCACCGTCCCGCCCGAGTCGAGCGCGCCGCGAATGACACCCGAGTCGGTGTCCGCGAAGACGTCGGTCACGTCGACGACGTCGCCCACGCTCGCGTCGCGCTCGCGGAGCTCGTCGCGGATCGCGAGCAGCTCGGCCTGTCGACCGACCTCCTCGCGGACGATGTCCTCGATCCCCTGCAGGTCCTGTACGCCCTTCACCTCGACGCGGGCGCCGTCGGCGATGGAGACGTTCACGTCCTGGCGGATCGTGCCGAGCCCGCGCTTGACCGCTCCCGTCGAGCGCAACAGCATGCCGATGCGCTCGGCGGCCTCGCGGGCGCCCTCGGGGCTCCGGATGTCCGGACCCGTCCCGATCTCCACGAGGGGGACGCCGAGGCGGTCGAGCGAGAAGACGACGCCCTCCTCGGTCTCCTCGACGCGCTTGGCCGACTCCTCTTCGAGCATGAGGTCGGCGATGGAGATGGTCCCCTCGCTCGTCTCGATCGCGCCCTCCTGGCCGAGCAGGATCGACCGCTGGAACCCGGAGGTGTTCGAGCCGTCGATCACGAGCTTCCGCATCACGTGCGCCTGGTCGACGACGCTCACGTCGAGCAGGTCGGCGATCTGGAGGGCCACGGAGAGCGCCTCGTCGTCGACCCGGCGGGGCGGCTCGTCGTCCTCCTCGACGAGGCAGGTGGTGTCGTACGCGAGGTAGGTGAACTCGCGGTCGACGCGGCTCTCCTCCATCGCCGCGTCGTCGAGCTCGCCCAGCTCGCTCTTCGTCGGATGGAGCCGGCGTGTGAGCTCGCGGTCGGCCGCCTCGGGGTCGCGTTCGGTCGTCGGGGAGTCGCAGAACAGCTTCGTCTCCGTGTCCAGCTGCTGGTGGATCTCCAGGCCGGCGACGAGCCCCAGCTCCTCGTGGTCGTACTCGGGGGTCGCGTCCGTACTCATTACGCGCTACTCCGGCAGGCCGGAACTAAAAGGGTGGCAGTTCGCGGGAGCCGCCAGCGACCGTGAGAAAGAGCGTCGGAGAGCGATACTGACGACACGGTTTATAAGTGAACTCGGTGGTGGCGCGCCTCCGAGCGGGCCACCGGCCCGCGAGGAGCCCGCGAGGGAGTCAGTCGCCCGGAGCAACGCGGAGGGCGACTGACGAGGCTGGGGAGGCGTGAGGTGCGGGGCGGTAGCGGGTGGGCGGGATTCAAAGGGGCAGCTGCGAGGACGAAGACGGGCGACACAAGGACCGCAAGGAGGGAGCGTAAGCGACCGACTGAGGACCGCAGCGAGCCCATCGAGTCCTCGCGGCTGGGGCTTTGGAGGTGTTCATCGTCGATCCGTGATCAGCAATTTATAAGCGAACGACCGCGGCTTTGGAACCACTCGCCATCTCAGCGCCCAGTATAAAGTAGCCACTCCACGCGTAACGGTCGAAAGGAATTGTGCGTGGGTGCTGTCGTAGAGACAACACCGTGCATCGTGGGGGTGGACCCCGTGCGATGCGTGGGACCGGATTTGAACCGGCGGACCTCTACAGGACAGCGCCCTCAACGCTGCGCCGTTGGCCTGGCTTGGCTACCCACGCTCGCGGCGTTCTGTCGCATCTCCACGTATCCTTCCCCCGATTAAAAGCCCTTCCATTCGGCAGTGGGGTGTCGGGCAGTGACATCGGAATCGGGGCCGAGGGCGCCGCCGGAACCGGCACGCGTTTGGGGACGGAGTCCGTCGGACGCGTCATGTTCGAGTGGGCCCGCGAGAACGTCCCGCTTCTGACCGCCCTGTGCTCCGTCGTCGCGCTCGCCGCGGTGTTCGGCGCCGTCGGCGGCGCGATCCCGAGCGCCGTCCTCCCGCGCGCGAGCGACGCCGCGCTCGCCGCGATCCCGCACTTCAACGCCGCCGTCTCCGCGACCGCCATCGCCACCATCCTCTTCGGGTGGCGCGCGATCTCCCGCGGGAACGTGCGCCGGCACCGCGCGCTCATGCTGACGTCGTTCGGGCTCTTCGTCGCCTTCCTCGCCGCGTACCTCTACCGGCTGATCCACGTCGGCACCGCCGAGTTCCCCGGTCCGGAGACCGCCTACACCTACCTCTACCTCCCGTTCCTCGGGATCCACATCCTGCTCGCGATCGCGTGCGTCCCGTTCGTCTTCCACGCGCTCCTGCTGGCGGCGACCCGCCCGTACGAGGAGCTGTACCACACGCGTCACGCGCAGGTCGGCCTCGTCGCCGCCGTCCTCTGGCTGATCTCGTTCACGATGGGGATCGGCGTGTACGTCATGCTGTACCACGCGTTCTGAGGTACTCGGTGACGGCGCCGTCCACGCCGACCACGCTGACGGCGCCGACCACACCGACGAAACTTGAAGCCGTCGCCAGCCGTACAGACCGGCGTGCTGTTCGGGACCCATCTCCTCGTCGCCGTCTGTATCGGGTGGCTCTCTGGTCACCCACGAGTTCGACGGCGCCTCGACGACGCACCGGCGCTCTCGACGGCGTGGCTCGTCGGCGGCGCGGCGCTCCCGGACGTCGTCGACAAGCCGCTGGGCGCGCTCAGGGTCGTCGACGTCTATCAGTCGGTCGGTCACTCCGCGCTGCTCGCTCCCCTCGCAATCGCCGTTGCCACGAGGAATCGGCGCCGCGGACTCGCGGCCGCGGTCGGCTGGGGGTCGCACCTCGCGCTCGACGCGCTCCACGTGGTCCTGAACGGCCGGGCGAACGACGCGCTGTTCCTCGCGTGGCCGGTCCTGACGCGGTCCAGTCCGCTCGCGATCCCGCCGGGCGAGTTCGCGCTGTACTACGTCGGGAGCCCCTCTTTTCTGCTCGAAGTCGCGCTGTGGCTGACGGCGCTCGTCGTCGCGTTGCGGTCGCGGTTCGGCGGCGGTCCTGGTCGAAGAAGCGACCGGTGATCCGGGAGCCGTCGCCCTACTTCTCGTTGGTCGCCATCCGGTGGGCCGCGTAGAACAGCGGGACGAGGAGCGCGCCGGCGAATCCGAAGCCGAGCGCGAGTGCGCCGAGGTCGCCCGGAGTGAGATCGCGGCCGCCGTCTCCGCCGTCTCCGCCATCGTCTCCGTCCCCGCCGTCCTCGCCGTCCTCGCCGTCGTCACCGTCCCCGCCATCGTCTCCGTCTCCGCCGTCTCCGTCTCCGCCGTCTCCATCGTCGGGATCGATGAGGTCGTCGTCGACCTCGCCGACGGCGACCGCGCCCTTCATGCCAACCGACTCGTGCGGGACACAGAGGTAGTTGAACGTGTCCCCCTCCTCGGCGTCCTCGAAGGTGTGCTCGAAGGTTTCCCCCTCCTCGTCCACCGGGTCGCCGCTGTCGAACGTCTCGTCCTCGGCGACGACGTTGTGTGCGCCCCCCTCCCCGGTCCATTCCCAGACGACGGTCGCGCCGGCGTCGACGAGGATCGCGGCCGGTTCGAAGAGGAGTCCGCTGTCGCCCGTGCCGACCTCAACGGTGACCTCGTCTTCGCCGGTGTAGTCGACGGTGCCGTCGTAGTTGTCCACGTCGTCGAGCCACCCGTCGTACTGGGCGGCCGCGCTCCCGGTTCCGGCGGCGAGACCGGTCGCGACGGCAGCGCCCGCTGCGCCCGCCCTGAACAGCCCGCGGCGGCTCATCGTGGCGTCGTCGGCGTCGGCGTCGGATGTCATGTCCCTACATCCCGGCGTCGGCGTATTTAAATTCCCGATCGCTGCGTCAGTCGGAGAGAACGACCGCGGCGGCCGTCGGCGCCAGTCGTCCGCGGGCGTCGGATCCGGACCGTCAGTCGTCCGCGGGCGTCGGATCGAGCGCGTCGCCCCCGAGCTCGCGGTCGGTCTCCTCGCCCTCGACATCGAAGGGGTACTCGCCGGTGACGCAGCCGAGACACAGGTCGGCGCGGCTCTCCCCGAGCGCCTCCGCGACGGCGTCGATGGAGAGGTACGACAGCGAGTCGGCGCCGACCGCCTCGCGGATCTCCTCGGTGGAGGCGGCGGCGGCGATCAGCTCCTCGCGGGTCGCCATGTCGATGCCGAAGTAGCAGGGGGCGACGATCTCCGGGGCACCGATCCGGAGGTGTACCTCCTCAGCGCCCGCCTCGCGGACGAGCTCGACGAGCTGTGTCGACGTGGTCCCCCGGACGATCGAGTCGTCGATGATGGTGACCGACTTCCCCTCCACGGTCGATCTGATCGGGTTGAGCTTCAGCCGGACCGCGCGCTCGCGCTCGTCCTGCGTCGGCATGATGAACGTCCGCCCGACGTAGCGGTTCTTCATCAGCCCCTCGGCGAACTCGATCCCCGCGTCGCCCTCCGCGCGGGGCTCGCCGGTCGCGGTCGTCTCGGCCGCGGCGTCGGCGTAGCCGGAGGCGAACGCCCGCCCCGAGTCGGGGACGGGCATCACGACGTCCGACTCCACGCCGGACTCCGCCCAGAGCTTTCGGCCCAGCTTCCGGCGGACCTCGTACACGAGGTTCTCGTCGATGACGGAGTCGGGACGCGCGAAGTAGACGTGCTCGAAGAAGCAGTGCGCGGTGGCGTCGCGCTCGACGAGCTGGTAGGTGTCGTAGCCGGTCCCGTCGGGGTCCAACACGACGAGCTCGCCCGGGCGCACGTCGCGGATCAGCTCCCCGTCGAGGGTGTCGATGGCGGCCGACTCGCTGGCGAGCACGTAGCCGCCGTCGACCTCCCCGAGACACAGCGGCCGGTTCCCGAGCGGGTCGCGCACGCCCAGGACGGTGTCGTCGTGCGCGATAGCCAGCGAGTAGGAGCCGTGGATCCGGTTCATCGTGTGTTTGACCGCCCGGACGAGGTCCTCCTCCAAGAGGTTGCGCGCGAGGTCGTGGGCGATCACCTCGGTGTCGCCGTCGGAGGTGAACGCGTGGCCCGCCGCGGCGAGCTCCGCGCGCACCTCGTCGGCGTTCACGAGGTTTCCGTTGTGCGAGAGCCCGAGCGAGCCGGACTTGAAGGAGACCGAGAAGGGCTGTGCGCAGCTCTTGTCGAGGCTGCCGGCGGTCGGGTATCGGACGTGGCCGATCCCGGTCCCGCCCGACAGCGACGCCAGGTCCCCCTCCTCGAAGGCGTCGCCGACGAGCCCGCGCTCGACGTGGCTGTGCTGTTGGAACCCGTCGTGCGTGACGATCCCGGCGGACTCCTGCCCGCGGTGTTGGAGCGCGTACAGCGCGTAGTACAGCGGCCGCGCGGCCTCGCGGTCGGCGAGCGAGATGCCGACGACGCCGCACTTCTCTCGCGGCTCGTCGACGGTGTGGTCCCCACCGGCGTTCATGTACGCGAGGGTGGGGCGTGAGGCGATAAAAATCCTCGTGTTCGTGGTGCTATCCGGAGTGCGCCTGGGAAATATATCCACGAACACGGATCGAAATCGGTGTGGCCGCGGCCGACGCGTCCGGCTCACTCCCCGTCGACGCACTCGTCCAGCCGCTCGAAGTACCCCTCGCGCGGCACCTGGTAGGCGGCGCGGTAGTCCACGTCGCCGGCGGCGAACCGCGCCGCGACCTCGACGGCCGCGGCCGCGCCCGCCTCGCGGTCGTCGTGCGTCTCCGAGACCGCCTCGACCTCGGGCTCCAAGAAGAGGACGACGTGCCACTCGTCGGTCGCGTACTGGCCCGCGCCCGGGCGGTCGTTTCGCGCGCCGTTCGTGAGGTAGATGGTCGGCAGACACTCGGGGGGGAGGTCGTCGCCGTCGAACACGTCGGGTCGGTAGACGAGGATGGCGCGTCCGCTCGGCTCCTCGTTCCACACCCGCCAACCCTCCGGCAGCGCCTCGAAGCTCATGGGCCGAGTCGGGGGCGGAGGCTTGAAAGGGTCGCGCTCCGGCCGGGGGAGAGCGTCGGTCGGCCGCGACCGTCGAGCGGGCGCCTCAGTCCACGATGTCCGACCCGCCCGGCGGCAGGAACTCCTGGAGCTGGTCAGCGCTCGCCACCTTCCGCACGAACGACTGGTCGGCGAACCGCCCTTTCAGCTCTCGGTAGACCATCATCGCCGCGTCGTTCTGCGCGTACATCCCGGGTTCGAGCGTGACGCTCGTCGCCGCGCGGTCGACGATCGCCGACGGCGGTCCCCCGATGGCCCGCGTGACGGGCTCGCACTGGACGCCGACGGCGACCCGACAGGGGACGTCCTCGAAGTACGTGCGGTCGCCGCGGATCACGAAGCTCCCCTTCTCGATGTACTCGCCGCTCTCGGGCGTCTTCGACACCTGATCGGGCTCGACCATGTACGCGTCGCCCGCGCCGCGACCGTCCTTCCAGTCCGAGGAGTACGAGACGGCGAACTGCGCGGCCTCCCGCAGCGTCTCCTCGGAGAAGTCGACCGGGTCCGCGGACTCTGAGGGTCCCGAGGCCTTCAGCAGCGTCACCGGTCCTCCGTGCGCCTGCGTGTGGAAGAACCGGTCGTGTTTGCCCATGTACTTTTTCACCAGCTCCTCGTTCTGGTCCGCGTTGCGACCGCCGATGACGAGGTAGCCGGTCGACGTGTGGAACCACCGGAAGCGGTCGTACCAGTCATCGGGGCGCCGGATCGGGATCGAGGCGCGCGAGAGCCAGTCGGTCTCGTACTCCGCCTCGTCTTCGTCGCCCTCTTCGTCGTCACCGCTCCCGCCGTCTTCGTCGGCCGCCTCCTTCGCCTCCCACTCCGCTTTTCGCTTCTCGACGGCCTCTAGCTCCCGGCGCGTCGACTCGATGGCCTCCATCGCGCCCTCCCTCTTCGCCTCGATTCGCTTCGCCTCCTGGTACAGCCGGTCGGCGTTGACCTCGACGCCGGTGCTCGCGTCGAGCTCGACGCGGACCGAGTCGCCGTCCCCGTCGCTCTCGTCGCTCCCGTCGTGACCGTCGGCGAGCTCGACGGTCACGGTCCCCGCGCCGCCGTCGACGTCGACGACGGCCTCCGCGGCCGGGATCCCCTGCTCCGCCCCCGCGTCGAGGGTCTCGGCGATCTCCTCCCAGGGGACCTCCGCCTCGCGCGCGTCCCGCACCGTCGAGAGCACCTCGTCGACGAGGTCGTAGTTGGCGTACAGCAGCTCCGCGCGCTCCCGTTCCGCCTCGGCCTGCTCCTCGAACCCCTCGATCGCGCCCCGCTGCTGCTCGATGATCCGCTCCTGCTTGGCGATCTCCTCCTCGAAGTCGGGGCGGGACGGGCTGGCGTCGGCGGGGGCCGCGTCGTCGCCTCCGCCCTCGCGGTCGAGCCGGTAGAAGTACTCGTCGACGGCGGCGTTGAAGGAGTCGAACCCGACGCTGGGGAGCCCCTCGTGTTCCGCGAGCGGGAAGGGCGTGACGTCGACGACGCGGGGGTCCGCGGCGGACTCGCCGTCGTCACCGCCTCCCTCGAGCGCCTCCTCGTACACGCGCGGGTCGACGTCGCCGGAGCGGAGCCGCTCGCCGATCCGTTCGAGCGCCTCGTGGAGCGCGCGGAGCTGGTCGTCCGTCGCCTCCTCGACGGGCGTCTCCTTCTCGACCCCGGCGCGAGTGCACACCTCCTCGGCGTAGAGCCCGCCGAGGTTGAGCTGCGTGGCGAGGGTCCGCACCACGTCGCTGTCGGAGTCGCGCATGTGCCGCTCGAACCCGCCGAGACTCACGTCGAGGGGGTTGAGCCGCGAGGCGGGGTACTCGTACTGCGCGCCGGGCGCGACCGTCCGGGACTTCAGCCGGACCGTCGACAGCGACCCGACGACCTCGCCCGTCTCGTCGAGCGCGGCGATGTTCCCCTGCCCGAACAGCTCGGCGACGAGGGTCGTGTTCTCGTCCTCGCGCTCGAACTCGAAGGTGAGGATCCGGTCGAACTCGTACTGGCTGACGCCCGCGAAGTCGGCGCCGGACATGCGGTTACGCAGCATCTTCGCGAAGTTCGGCGGGCGGCCCGGGGCGTCGGCGACGTGTTCGGGGGCCGCGACGTGGGCGCGTTTGACGTCCCCGACCTCGATCATGAGCTCGACGCGGCCGCGGTCGAAGTCGCGGAGCTTCAGCCGGAGCAGGTCGTCGTCGTAGAGGTACGCCTTGTCGACCTTCGCCCCCTCGTACCGATTGAGCTCGGTGACGAGGGCCGCGAGGTCGATGCTCGACAGCTCCCGCTTCTGGTCCATACACGACAGAGACAGCCGGCCCGGAAAAAGGCGTGTCGTTGTGGGGACGCCCCGAGCGGGGCGCGAGCGACGACGCGGCGAGCGATCCATTGGCGAACGCTCCGTCCCTCGACGGACGAGCACCGATCGGAAGCGGACGAGAGTGCCGTCCGAGAGCGCTCGTGCGGCGTTCCGATGGCGATAACTGACGTATACTATTCCGTCCGACCGACGAAGGGTCGCGTATGACCGCGGCTCCCGTTCCGTCCGAAATATTCCGCCGGGCAGCCGAGGAGGGGAAGCGGCGTCTCGACCAGTCGCTGCTCGAGCTCGTGTCGACCAGTTTCATCGCGGGATTCACGATCGTGTTCGGCATCGTGGCACAGGGGATCGTGCACGCCGCCGTCGAACCGCAGTTCGGGGACGTCGCCCACGTCGTCGGTGCCCTCGCGTTCGGTATCGGAGTGGTACTCTTGGTCGTCGGACGAGCCGAGCTGTTCAACGAGAACTTCTTCGATCCGATGGCGACGATGGCCGAACGGCGGGAGACGGAGATGATCGGGTCGCTGCTCCGCCTGTGGACGCTCACGTTCGTCTTCAACCTCGTTGGGGGCGCCCTGTTCGTGCTCGTGTTCACCGTCGAGGGAGCGCTTCCGGCGGAGGCGGTCGAGGCGTTGGCCGGGAGCGCCGAGGAGATCGCGAACCGAGGACCGCTCGCCCGCTTCGCCAGCGCCATCGTCGGCGGGGCGCTCGTTTCGCTCCTCTCGTTCCTCCTCGTCGCCGTGAACAGCGTCGGAAGCCGTCTCGTGTTGGCCTATCTCGTCGGCTTTCTGCTGGCCCTCGGTCCCTTCGACCACGTCGTCGTCACCCTGCTACACGCGGTCTTCGGGGTACTGTCCGGCGTCCCCCTCGGGTTCGGGACGCTGGCGACCGTCGGCCTCGTCGCGACGGCCGGCAACCTCGTCGGTGGGATCGGCCTGGTCGCGACCACGCACGTCGCACAGGCGATGGGCGCACGGGAGTCGAACGACTAGCGTCGCCGGGGACGGGCGCCGAGCCGCCGACGATCGGGGTTCTCAGAGCCGCTTCGACACGTACGGCCCGTCCTGGTGGTAGCCGAGCTTGTTCCGGTAGTACTCGCGGGCGCCGATCCCGGAGATGACCGCCAGCTTGCGATAGCCGGCGTCGCGGGCGAGCTCCTCGGCGCGTTCGAGGAGTTTCGTCCCGTATCCCCGATGCTGCCAGTCGCCGTCGTCGCCGATGGCGACCTCGCTGCCGTACACGTGAAGCTCGCGGATCAGCGCGGCGTCCTCGAGCTCGCGGCGGACCGCGTCGTCCTCGGTGCCGGGGGCCCCGGGCTGGTCGGGGGCGAACGAGGGGAACCGCAGGCGACAGAACCCGACGAGCAGGTCGCGGACGGGGTCCTCGAACGAGACGAAGTGCTCCGTCCCGCCGCCGGCCTCGTAGGTGAGCACGTCGAGCTCGACGTCGTCGGGGTCCGGGTCGGCGTCGTTGTGGCCGACCTCGCGGGCGCGGATGTCGCGCTGGGTGATCCCCTTCTCTTCCGCCCGCCGATCGGCGAGCTGTCGGAGGTTCGACTTCCAGACGCCGCCCTCGATGAAGTCGGCGGGGATGTCGCGCTGGACGCGCTGGAGCCGCGTGTACTTCGGAACGTGGGCCATCGCCTCGGCGACGACGTCGGCCGCCTCCTCGTTCGAGAGCGGCTCGAACTCGTCGCGTCGCCACCGGTCGTACACGCGGGTCCCCCCGACGACGAGCGTCGGATAGATTTTGAGGTAGTCGGGCCGCCAGTCCGGGTTCTCGAACAGCTGGCGGAAGTCCTCGATACACATCTCCCGCGTCATCCCCGGCTGGCCCGGCATCATGTGGAACCCGACCTTGAACGCGGCGTCCCGCAGGCGGCGATTCGCGCTGCGGGATGCCTCGTTGCCGTGCCCGCGGTGCATCTCGCGGTTGATCCGCTCGTAGGTGGTCTGGACGCCGACCTCGACCTTGGTACCGCCGAGGTCGAGCATGCGGTCGATCTGCTCGGGGTCACACCAGTCGGGCTTCGTCTCGAACGTCGTCCCGATGTTGCGGATCTCGTTGGTCTCGTTCTCCGCGATCACGTCCTCCAGGTACGCGAACTCGGTCTCCTCGGGGTCCGGCGCGAACGACTCGCCCTCGGCGGGCTCGGGCTCCGTCTCGAGGTCGTAGTCGTTCATCGCCTGGAGGGCGCGCTTCACGAACCACTCCTGGTAGTCGTGCGAGCGCGCGGTCATGGTCCCGCCCATCAGGATGAGCTCGACCTTGTCGACCGGGTGGCCGATCTTCCGGAGCTGTTCGAGCCGGAGGGTGACCTGCCCGTACGGGTCATAATCGTTCTGCTTCCCGCGCGCGGCGGCGGGCTCGTGGCCCGTGTACGACTGCGCCGAGGAGAACTCGGAGGCCGGTCCGCCGGGACAGTAGAGGCACTTCCCGTGCGGGCAGAGCTTCGGCGAGGTCATGATCGCGACCGGGGAGACCCCCGAGGCGGTCCGAACCGGCTTCCGCCGGACCACCTCGATCACGTCGTCGCGGGCCGCCCC
>NZ_JAXRUU010000015.1:0-55306 GCF_034497445.1 Halorubrum sp. AD140 | reverse complement strand
TAACCATGTCAAGACAGCGATACAATCGATACGAGAAGGCACGCATCCTCGGCGCGCGAGCGCTACAGGTGTCCTACGGGGCGCCCGTGCTGATCGACACCGACCAGACGGAGCCGATCCTCGTCGCCGCGGAGGAGTACGACGCGGGCGCGCTCCCGTTCACGGTCCGGAGGGAGAGCTGATGACGCGGATCACGAGCGTCTCGCTCCGCCGCGTGCTCGACTCGCGCGGGAACCCGACGGTCGAGGCCGACGTGCTTACCGAGTCCGGCGGCTTCGGCCGCGGGGCGGCCCCCAGCGGGGCGTCCACGGGCGAGTACGAGGCGATCGAACTGCCCGCCAGCGAGTCCATCGCGAAGGCCCGCGAACACGCCGTGCCGCGGCTGGAGGGCCTGTACGCGGGCGACCAGCGCGCCGTGGACGCCGCACTGCGGGCGGCCGACGGCACGGACGACTTCTCGGCCATCGGCGCGAACAGCGCGGTCGCGATCTCGATGGCGGCCGCGAAGGCCGCCGCCGACGTGCTCGGTGCGCCGCTGTACCAGCACCTCGGCGGCGCGTTCCGGGGCGACAACTTCCCGGTCCCGCTCGGCAACGTCGTCGGCGGCGGGGAACACGCCAAGGAAGCGACCCACATCCAGGAGTTCCTCGCGGCGCCCGTCGGCGCGCCCAGCGTCTCGGAGGCCGTCTTCGCGAACGCCGCGGTCCACGCGGCGGTCGCGGACGTGCTCGACGAGCGCGGCGTGCCGGCCGCGAAGGGCGACGAGGGCGCTTGGGCGCCCCCCATCTCGGACGCCGACGCGTTCGAGGTCGTCGAGGAGGCGGTCGACCGCGTCGAGAACGAGGTCGGGTTCGAGATCCGATTCGGGCTCGACATGGCCGCAGCGGAGCTGTACGACGACGATCGGGAGGCGTACGTGTACGGCGACGAGGCCAAGTCGACCGACGAGCAGGTGGAGTACGTCGCCGGCCTCGTCGACGAGTACGACCTCGCGTACGTCGAGGACCCGCTCGACGAGAACGACTACGAGGCGTTCGCGGAGCTGACCGACCGGGTCGGCGACCGGACGCTGATCTGCGGCGACGACCTGTTCGTCACCAACGTCGAGCGGCTCCAGGAGGGGATCGACGCGGGCGCGGCCAACAGCATCCTGATCAAGCCGAACCAGATCGGGACGCTGTCGGACGCGTTCGACGCGGTCGAACTCGCCGCCCGCAACGGGTACGAGACGGTCATCTCGCACCGCTCGGGAGAAACGGAGGACACGACCATCGCACACCTCGCCGTGGCGACCGACGCCGGGTTCATCAAGACCGGCACGGTCGGCGGCGAGCGCACCGCCAAGCTGAACGAACTGGTCCGCATCGCGGACGACGCGGTATGACGGGCCCACACCACGCATGAGCGAAGACAACGACGCGGTCGAACTCGACGACGACGCGGAGACCGAGGCGGTCGACGCGGCGGTCGAGGAGGAGGCCGACACGACCGAGGAACCGACCGCCGACGCGGCCGCCGACGGGGCGCCCGCCGACGCCGAGACCGAAGACGCCGAAGAGGCGCCCGCCGACGCCGACGCCGACGCGACGGAAGGCGCGGACGACGACGCCGCGGACGAGGAGGAGGCCTCCCCGTTCGACGACGACGTCATGCCCGACGACGACGTCGACCTGCTGATCCCCGTCGAGGACTACCTCTCCGCCGGCGTCCACATCGGGACCCAGCAGAAGACGAAGGACATGGAGCGGTTCATCCACCGCGTCCGCGACGACGGCCTGTACGTGCTCGACGTGAGCACGACGGACCGGCGGATCCGCACCGCGGCGGACTTCCTCTCCAACTACGACCCCGAGCAGATCCTCGTCACGTCCTCGCGGCAGTACGGTCGGTTCCCGGCCGAGAAGTTCGCGGACGCCATCGGCGCCCGCGCCCGCACGGGACGCTTCATCCCCGGCACGCTGACGAACCCCGACTACGCCGGCTACATCGAGCCGGACGTCGTCGTGGTGACCGACCCGATCGGCGACGCGCAGGCCGTCAAGGAGGCCATCACCGTCGGCATCCCGGTCATCGCGATGTGCGACTCCAACAACCAGCTGTCGAACGTCGACCTCGTCATCCCGACGAACAACAAGGGTCGACGCGCGCTGTCGGTCGTCTACTGGCTGCTCGCCAACGAGACGCTCGACCGCCGCGGCGCCGACACCGTGTTCGCCCTCGACGACTTCGAGGACGAGCTGTAAGGCCGTTCGACGTCGAGTTCGACTTTTCGTGGACGCCCCGCCCGCAGAGCGACCGCGACGGGATCCGCGGGTCACCGCGTCTCGGCCGAGGGGCGGCGACGCGAGCGCCGCGCTACAGGATGTCGATCGTGAGCGGGTAGCTCCACGTCTCGCCGTCGGCCGCCTTCACCGCGGCGACGATGACGAACACGGTGTCGATGAGTCCGAGCAGCGGGAGTATCAGGAGCCCGATGCCGACGAGGATGAGGACCACCGCGACGAGCGAGTAGATCGTGAGCCAGATCTGCCAGTTTATCGCCGTCCGCGCGTTCGCCTTCACGAACTCGTCGTCGGTCACGAGGAGGACGACGAGCGGGCCGATCACCCACGTGAACAGGGCGAGGAGGTGCGTGATGGCCGCCATCGAGGTGTTGCCGTCGGTGGTAGCGGCGTCTGCCGTCTCCGGTGTGGAGGACATGGAACCGATATCCGCGCCCCGGTAGTTAACTGTTGTCTCGGTCGCGATCAGCGCCCCGCGCTACTCGGCCCCGGCCGACTCGTCGACGTCCGCGGCCGTCTCGGCGTCAACCGGCGACGGCGGCGCGTCCTCGGCCGCGGCCTCCGGCACGTCGTGGGTCCACCGGGGCTCGATCTCCCGATTCGCCATGACCACCCGATCGCCCGTGTCCGTGTCGATCCGGGTCTTCCGGAGCTCGATCGCGGCGACGGTTCCGGTCACGCCCTTCGCCTCGACGCGGTAGCCCGGATTGAAGTCGGGGTCGCGCAGGAGGTACACCCCGGCGACCGTGTCCTCGATCATCTCGGAGAGCGCGTAAGAGACGCCGAGCGCGATGAAGCCGACGGCGGTGCCGAGGCTCGCGGCGATGTCGCCCATGCCGAGTATCTTGAGGAACGTGAGCGCGACGCCGAACCACAGGAAGATCGCCACGAGCGCGACGAGGAGATCGCCCACGAGCTCGCGGTCGTCGACGTAGAGCCTGCCGATGGAGGTCCGGACGAGCGAGAGGACGATCCGGACCGTCGCGTACGCCAGCGCGAGGAATATCACCCCCGAGAGCAGCCGCGGTATCGCGACCGCCAGCCCCTCGACGAAGTTCGCGAGCGACCGCGTCAAAAGCGGCGGGAGCGTCGTCATGGCGAACGCGACGGCGGCCGGCGGTGAAAAGCTGGCGGGCTCGGTGGGTCTTGCCGTCCGGCGACCGTCTCCCGTCCGCGACGATCCGACAAGCGCAACGCCTGTAAGCCCCCGGAGAGAGGGAGTTCGTATGACCGTCTGTGACGCGCCGGGGAAGGTGTACCTCTTCGGCGAACACGCCGTCGTCTACGGCGAGCCGGCCGTGCCAGCCGCGATCGAGCGACGCGCCACGGTGACCGCCGAGCCGCGGGCGGACGACCACGTGCGCGTCGAGGCCGAGGACCTCTCTCTGGACGGGTTCACCGTCGAGTACTCCGGCGGCACCGACGACCGCCCCGACGTGGACGTGCCGACGCCGCTGGTCGAGGCCGCGATGGGCTACGTCGACGCCGCGGTGCGACAGGCCCGGGACGCGGCCGACGCGCCGGACGCCGGCTTCGACATCGCCGTCGAGAGCGACATCCCGCTCGGCGCGGGGCTCGGCTCCTCTGCGGCCGTCGTCGTCGCGGGGATCGACGCCGCGACCCGGGCGCTCGGCCGGCCGCTCGACCGGCGCGAGCTGGCCGACCGCGCGTACCGCGCCGAGTACGAGGTGCAGGACGGCCAGGCCTCCCGCGCCGACACGTTCTGCTCGACGATGGGCGGCGCGGTCCGCGTCGAGGGCGACGACTGCGCCCCGATCGAGGCGCCGAACCTCCCGTTCGTCGTCGGCTTCGACGGCGGCGCCGGCGACACCGGGGAGCTGGTGGCCGGCGTCGGCGAGCTGCGCGAGGAGTACGGGTTCGCCGCGGACACGGTCGAGTCGATCGGCGACGTCGTCCGCACCGGCGAGGCGCTGTTGGCCGATGCCGTTCCGGAAGAAGAGCCCTCGGCAGAGCTGATCTCGGAGCTCGGCGAGCTGATGGACTTCAACCACGGACTGCTCGCCGCGCTCGGCGTCTCGGCGCGCTCGCTCGACGCGATGGTGTGGGCCGCCCGGGACGCGGGCGCGCACGGCGCGAAGCTCACCGGCGCGGGCGGCGGCGGCTGCATCGTCGCGCTCGACGCGAGCGACGCGAGCGAGACGGCGCTGTCGTTCACGCAGGGCTGCGAGGAGGCGTTCCGCGCGGAGCTGGCGACCGAGGGCGTCCGGGTGGTGGAGCCGTGAGCGCGGACCGCGAGGCGGTCGGTGCGGGCGACCGCGCCGCCCGCGACTCCGACGGCTCGGCGCCGCCGGTCGTCCTCAAGCTCGGGGGGAGCCTGATCACCGAGAAGGACCGGCCAGAGACGCTCGACGCCGACGCCCTCGCCGCGGCCTGCGACGCGGTCGCGAGCGCGCTCGCCGACGGCGCGGTCGAGCGGCTCGTCGTCGTCCACGGGGGCGGGAGCTTCGGCCACCACCACGCCAGCGAGCACGACGTCTCGACGACGGCGGGCACGACCGACATCGGTGCGGTCGCCGGCATCCACGGCGCGATGAAGCGGCTCAACGCGCACGTCCTCGACCGGCTCCGGGATCGGGGCGTGCCGGCGGTGCCGGTCCACCCGCTGTCGCTGTCCGCGCGTCCCGGGGGCGCCGGCGGCGGCCTCGACCTGCCGCTCGGCTCGACGTCGACGCTGCTCGGCGAGGGGTTCGTCCCGGTGCTACACGGCGACGGCGTCGCGACCGCGGGCGAGGGAGTCACCGTCGTCTCCGGCGACGAGCTGGTCGTCGAGCTCGCGGCCGGCCTCGGGGCGCGCCGGGTCGGGGTCTGCTCGACCGTCCCCGGCGTCCTCGACGCCGACGACGGGGTGATTCCGGCCATCGGCTCCTTCGACGCGGTCGCCGACGCGCTGGGCGCCAGCGATGCGACCGACGTCTCCGGGGGAATGGCGGCGAAAGTGCGGGAGCTGCTGGCGCTCGACGCGCCGGCGTACGTGTTCGGCGCGGAGGGGCTCGCGCCCTTCCTGCGCGGCGAGGAGGCCGGAACCCGGATAGACTGATCGGGTGACAGAACCCTTATTCGCCCCACCGCCCTCCCTCCGGGCATGAACGAAGCGGAGGTGCGGGAGCGACTCGCGGACGTGCAGGACCCCGCGCTCGGGGACGACATCGTCTCGCTCGGCCTCGTGACCGACGTCACGGTCGACGAGGAGGGAGACGGCGCCGGAGAGGTCCGCGTGTCGCTCGCGCTCGGCGCGCCCTTCTCGCCGCACGAGTCCGCGATCGCCGAGGAGGTCCGGGCGGCGCTCGCGGACGCTGACCTCGACGTGTCGCTCTCGGCGTCGATCCCGGACGCCCTGGACCCGGACGAACAGGTGTTACCGGGCGTGAAGAACGTGATCGCGGTCGCCTCCGGGAAGGGCGGCGTCGGCAAGTCGACGATGGCCGTGAACGTCGCGGCGGGGCTCTCGGAGCTCGGCGCGCGCGTGGGGCTGTTCGACGCGGACGTGTACGGGCCGAACGTCCCGCGGATGGTGTCGGCAGACGAGCGCCCGCAGACCGACGGCGAGACGATCGTCCCGCCCGAGCGCTTCGGCGTGAAGCTGATGAGCATGGACTTCCTCACCGGCGAGGGCGACCCGGTCATCTGGCGCGGCCCGATGGTCCACAAGATCATCACCCAGCTCGTCGAGGACGTCGAGTGGGGAGAGCTGGACTACCTGATCATGGACCTGCCGCCGGGGACCGGCGACACCCAGCTCACGATCCTCCAGACGCTGCCGCTGACGGGCGCCGTGATCGTCACGACGCCGCAGGGGGTCGCGCTCGACGACGCGGTGAAGGGGCTCCGGATGTTCGGGAAACACGACACGAACGTGCTCGGGATCGCGGAGAACATGGCCGGCTTCCGGTGTCCGGACTGCGGCGGCTTCCACGAGATATTCGGCTCCGGCGGCGGGAAGGGGCTGGCACAGGAGCACGACCTCCCCTTCCTGGGGGGCGTCCCGCTCGACCCCGCGGTCCGGACAGGCGGCGACGACGGCGAGCCGGTCGTCCTGGAGGAGGGCGAGACCGCCGACGCGTTCCGGGTGATAGTCGAGAACGTCGCGAACAACGCCGGGGTCGTGCGCCGTCGGGGGGTGAGCGAGGGGCGATGAGCGGAGAGGACGGAGACGGAGCAGGCGGCGAGGGGGAGGAGACAGACCCCCTCGACGCGGCCGGCGTCGACCCGGTCGTCCCGGAATCGGTCGCGGACGCGGCGGACGAGGCGTTCGCCGAGGACGACGAGGTCCGCGCGTTCCTCCGTGAGATCGCCGCCGACGTGCGCGGCGAGAGCTCCGAGAGCAAGCAGCTCTCGGCGATCCTCTACCGCGTGTCGGACCTGTACGACCCCGACGAGCGGACCTCGCCGGAGGAGATCTACCTGAACGTCCGGCACATCATGCAGATCAAAGCGCAGGGCGGGATCGAGCGCTGACCTGCGGTCGGCTCACACCGCCTCGTCGAGCACCGGCTCGTCGAGCACCGGCTCGTCGCCGTGGCGGACTTCGACGCGCTCGGGGACCGGCGCCTCGGTGAACGCGACGTCGACCTCGTAGGGATGCGCTTCGGCGACGTCCGAGCACACCTCCTCGTCCCAGTCGGGGTCGTCCTCGGCGGTCAGCCGGAGCAGGAGCCGGTCGGGCGTCAGGTCGACCTCGATCAGGTCGACGCGGTAGCAGTCCCGGGACCCGGCGAGCAACCGTCCCCTGACGGTGAGGCGCGGCGGATCGGTGTCGAGCGCGCGGACCAAGACGGCGTCGTCGTGCGGACTCGGCTCGTCGGACTCGAACTCGCCGGTGTGCTCGCGGCGGAGCGTCACCTCGGCACCGTTGGCGGTTTCGGGGATCTCGCCCCACGGCGGCGTGGGACATCCGGCGAGCGAGGCGGTCGCGACGGCGGCCGCGGTCAAGAGGAGGGCCCTGCGGCGCATGCGTGGTAACGGTCCGACCGTCGGGGAATACTTTGTGGCGGCGGCCCTCACCGATCGGTTGATACCGCTAGCGCGCCACTCGTTGACACATGAGCGACGACGACCGGATCCCCGTGACCGTCCTCAGCGGGTACCTCGGCGCCGGGAAGACGACGTTGGTGAACCGCCTGCTCGCGAACCCCGGCGACAGGCGGATCGCCGTCATCGTAAACGACATGGGCGAGGTGAACGTCGACGCCGAGCTCGTCGCGCGCGAGAACGACGAGGAGGGGATCGTCGACCTCTCGAACGGCTGCATCTGCTGTCGTCTGCAGGACGACCTGCTGAGCGAGTCGGCCGCGCTCGCGGAGTCCCGGGAGTTCGACTACCTCCTCGTCGAGTCGTCGGGCATCTCCGAGCCGGTCCCGGTCGCGCAGGCGTTCACGGAGGGGACCGAGGGCTCCGAGGTCGACCCGACCGAGCGCTTCCGGCTCGACACCATGGTCACTGTCCTCGACACCTACGGGTTCTGGAAGGAGTTCGACGCGGGCGAGAGCCTGCCGGGCGGCGGGGAGCCGGCGGCCGACCGTCCCCTCGCGGACGTGCTCGTCGAGGGAATCGAGTTCTGTGACGTGCTCGTCATGAACAAGACGGACATGGTCCCCGACGACGTGCTCGACGAGATCGAGTCGGTCGCCGACCGCCTCGGCCCGCGCGCGAAGCGGATCCGGACGAGCTACTCCGAGGTGGACCCGGGCGACGTGCTCGACACGGGGCGGTTCGACTTCGAGACGGCGAAGCGGTCGCCGGGGTGGAAGCAAGCGATCGCGGAACGCGAGGGCGACCGTCACGACCACGGGGAGGACGGTCACGGCCACGACCGCGCCGAGGGCGCCGCCGCGGCCCACGGCGTCGACTCGTTCGTCTACCGCTCGGCGGCGGCGCTCGACCCGGGGCCGTTCGCCGACTGGCTCGACGACTGGGACGGCGCGATCGTGCGGGCGAAGGGCGTCGCGAACGTCGCGGGCACGGACGAGGTCATCGGCGTGAGCCAGGCCGGCCCCTCGGTGCAGGCGGGACCGATCGGCGAGTGGGGGCCCGACGACGACCGGCGCACGCGGCTCGTGTTCATCGGCAGCGAGATGGACGAAGCGCGGATCCGGCGGGAGCTCGACGAGCTGGCGGCGTCGGACCCCGCGGCGGTCGAGAGCGCGGACGCGTTTCCGATCTGAGGGCCCCGAATCAGATCCCCAGCTCGGCCTGCAGGTCGTCCCAGTCCTCGTGGAACCCGTGGGTGGACTCGGTGTCGGCGCCGACCGCCGACTGATAGACGTCGTCGTACGTCAGCAGTTCGCCCCACCCGTCGTGGAACGCCCAGTTACAGTACTTACACATACGGGTGACCACGCGGAGGAGCGACATACCGGTTTCGTCGGCGCGAGCGACAGAACGGTTCCGTCGGCGCGAACGAGGACCCGGTTCGTCGGTTCGGGCCGACGGACGTCTCGGTGCCGCCGACAGAGTGAACCTCGCACGTGACGTACAGCACCTATCGACGCGGCTCGACCGCGACGAGACATCCATGGTCACGTACAAGCGGGGCGGACACGTCCAGAGCGGCGACGAGGCGGTCGAGCGGGGCTGCGAGCACTGCGACTGGCACTGCGTCGCCGACGGGTATCCGGAACTGGTCTCGCGGTACCAGTCGCACCTCCGAGACGAGCACCCGAAGGCGTGGCTCCGGGCCTGACGGTCGCGTGAAAAATCGGCACGGCGACGGCGAGTCGGCGCCTCGGCGGTTCAGGGCTCCAGCAGGACCTTCGTGACGCCCTCCTCGCGGGCGTCGAACGCCTCGTACATCTCGGGCGCCTCGTCGAGGTCGACCCGGTGGGAGACGACCCAGGTCGGGTCGGCGCGCCCCTCGATGATCATGTCGCGGAGGTACCGGTTGTACGCCTTCACGTTACACTGGCCGGTGCCGCACTTGAGCCCCTTCTCGAAGAACTTCCCGAAGTCGATGCCAAGCCGTCCCTGCGCGGCCATGTCGTCGGGCGCGCCCGGGTCCTCGGGGACGTACAGGCCCGGCACGCCGAGTTGACCGGTCGGGCGGACGACGCGGATGAGGCTGTTGAGCACGACCGCCGGATTCTCCTTGGCCGGCTGGTAGGAGTAGTCCTCGGTCTCGGTGTCGACGTCGTCCGGGTCGGTCGCCTGATAGCCGACGGCGTCCACGCCCTTGTCGACCATCCCGCCGTGCGCTTCGATGATCTGCTCGACCGGGTCGCCCTCGGAGAAGTCGATAGCGGTGGCGTCGCAGTGGTCCTCGGCCAGTTCCAGTCGGCTGGGCACCTGGTCTACGACGTAGATGTCGGCGGCGCCCTTGATCTTCGCGCTGTACGCGGCCATCAGCCCGACCGGGCCGGCGCCGAAGACGGCGACGGACTCGCCGGGCTGGAGGTCCGCCAGCTCCGTCCCGTGCCAGCCGGTGGGGAAGATGTCCGCGAGCAGCGCGAACGCGTCCTCGTGTTCGCGCCCCTCGGGAAGCTTCAGGGCGTTGTGGTCGGCGTACGGGACCCGCAGCTTCTCCGCCTGTCCGCCCGGATACGGCCCCATCGCGACGTATCCGTACGCGCCGCCCGCGAAGCCGGGGTTGACGTTGGTACAGAAGCCGGTGTATCCCTCCTCGCAGTTCTGGCAGAACCCGCAGGAGACGTTGAACGGCATGACCACGCGGTCGCCCTCCTCCAGCGTCGAGACGGCCTCGCCCACCTCCGAGACGACCCCCATGTTCTCGTGACCGAACACGATCCCCTCCTCGGCGGCGGTCCGCCCCTCGTACATGTGCAGGTCGGACCCGCAGATACACGAGGTCGTGATGTCGACGACGACGTCGTTCGGGTGTTCGATCTCCGGGTCATCCACGTCTTCTACGGCCACGTCGTACGGGCCTTGATACACTACTGCTCTCATGTTGTGTCCCGTACGATCAGAAGGGATGACACGTTCTAAGTGTGTTTTCGCGATAGATGCACTTAGCAAATCGAGGTACGACACAACCAGCGGTTCGCGCGGCGGCGGTCGCTGGTTCCGTGGGGGGAGCGGTCCCGTCACCGCCGCGCCCGCGGCGGCCATCACCGCGCGTTCCGAAATGACTATCCCCGGGCCCGGCAAACCGGCGCGCATGGACTGGCCACACGACCCCGACGGCGAACAGGGGAGCGAGGGCAGGCGGAAGTACGGCCACGCCGTGCTCGCGAAGAAGATCGACGAGGAGGAGGACTTCCCGCTGTCGGCCGCCGACTACGTGGAGCAGTACGGCGACCACCCGGTGCGGATCGACTACGAGACGGTCGTCCCCGTCGAGGAGATCTTCGAGAGCGTCGAGAAGGAGGAGTTCGCGAACTTCGTCGAGTTCCACCAGGAGCTCGGCCGCGCGATGCGCGAGAACAGCTACTGGTTCTACGAGGGCGCAGCGCAGTTCGTCGACGGCAGCGCCTGAGCCGAACACTTCGGGGCGCCGACCGACCCCGACTCTTTTAAGCCCGCCCGGGGCGAGCGCCCGAACATGAGCGACGAACGGATCGTCATCCTTGCCCACGAGAAGTTCCCCGACCACGCGAAGACCGCGCTCGGGGTGATGCGCTACGGCGATCAGGAGGTTCTGGCCGTCCTCGACCGCGATCGCGCGGGCGACCGCGTCCGCGACCACGTGCCGGACGTTCCGGACGCGCCGATCGTCGAGTCGTTCGACGAGGCGGTCGCGGCGGCGGACGGCGACGTCGACGCCCTGTACATCGGGATCGCCCCGATCGGCGGCGGCTTCGACGACTCCTGGCGCGGCGACGTCGAGTCCGCGATCGAGGCCGGCTGCGACGTGGTGAGCGGCCTCCACTACTTTCTCAACGATGACGAGGACCTCGCCGCGCTGGCCGGCGAGCACGGCGTCGACCTCGTCGACGTGCGCGAGCCCGACGACGACCTGACGGTCGCGACGGGCGCCTCCGGCGACGTCGACGCCGACGTGGTGTGCACGGTCGGCACCGACTGCTCGGTCGGGAAGATGACCGCCTCGCTGGAGATCGTCGCCGCGGCCCGCGAGCGCGGGATCGACGCCGCGTTCGTCCCGACCGGCCAGACCGGGATCATGATCGCCGGGTGGGGGAACCCGATCGACCGCGTGATCTCCGACTTCACGGCCGGTGCGGTCGAGGAGATGCTCGTCTCGATCGGCGACGACCACGACCTCCTCGTCGTCGAGGGGCAGGGGAGCATCATCCACCCCGCCTACTCGGCGGTCACCTGCGGCATCCTCCACGGCTCGATGGCCGACGGGCTCGTCCTCTGTCACGCCGCGGGCCGCGAGGTCGTCCACGGCTACGAGTCGTTCGACCTCCCGCCGGTCCCCGAGTACGTCGACCTCTACGAGCGACTCGCGGCCCCGGTCCACGAGGCCGACGTCGTCGCCGGCGCGATCAACACCAGGGGCGTCAGCGACGACGACGCGGCCGCCGACGCGGTCGCCGCGTTCGCCGCCGAGACGGGCGTTCCGGCCGCCGACCCGGTCCGACACGGCGCCGAAGCGATCGTCGACGGGATCGTCGACGCGGGGCTCGGCGGCGAATGAGCCTCGAGACTGAGTTCGAGCGGGTCTCGCTCCCGCTCGAGAACCCGTTCACCATCTCGCGGGGCACGCAGACGACGGCCGAGAACGTGATCGTCCGGATCGTCGACGACGGCGGCATGACCGGCGTCGGCGGGGCGGCTCCCTCGGGACACTACGGCGAGACCGCCGCCACCGTCGAGGCGGTGCTCCCCGACCTGCTCGCGGTCGTCGAAGACGTCGGCGACCCGCACGCGATCCACGAGATCGAGTCCCGGACGGCCGCGGTGGTGGGCGACAACCCCGCCGCCCGCGCCGCCGTCTCGATCGCGGTGCACGACCTAGCGGCGAAGCGTCTCGGCGTCCCCCTCCACCGCCTGTGGGGGCTCGACCCGTCGACCGCGCCGGTCACCTCCTACACGGTCGGGCTCGACGAGACGGAGCGCGTCCGCGAGAAGGCCGCCGCCGCGGTCGAGGCCGGCTACCCGGTCCTCAAGCTCAAGCTCGGCACCGACCGCGACCGCGAGCTCGTGGAGGCGGTGCGGGAGGCCGCGCCGGACGCCCGGCTCCGCGTCGACGCCAACGAGGCGTGGACGCCGCGGGAGGCGGTCGAAAAAAGCGAGTGGCTCGCCGACCGCGACGTGGAGTTTGTCGAGCAGCCGGTGCCCGCCGAGGACCCCGAGGGGCTCCGGTTCGTCTACGAGCGGGCCGCGCTCCCGATCGCCGCCGACGAGTCGTGCGTCACGCTCTCGGACGTTCCCGCGATCGCCGACCGCTGTGACATCGCGAACCTGAAGCTGATGAAGACCGGCGGCCTGCCGGAGGCGCGCCGGATGATCGCGGCCGCGCGGGCCCATGGGCTGGAGGTGATGTGCGGCTGCATGATCGAGTCCAACGCGTCGATCGCGGCGGCCGCGCAGCTGGCGCCGCTGCTCGATTACGCCGACCTCGACGGGTCGCTGCTGCTCGCCGAGGACCCGTACGACGGCGTGGATCTGTCAGGCGGCGCGATCCGCCTCGGCGACCGCGACCGCGCGGGGACGGGGGCGCGGCTGCGGTCGGAGTAGCGGGGGAACGGAAACCCGGCGATAAGCGGGACGAAAAGGGGGGGATCGCTCGCGCGTCGCCGTCAGTTGCGCTGTTCGTCGGCGTCGACTTCGGACTCCTCCAACTCCGCGTCGGCCTCCCCGTCGTCGAGGTCGGCTTCGAGATCGTCGCCGTCGATCTCCGACTCGATCTCCGCCAGCTCGTCGTCGATCTCCTCGTCGGTGCTCGCCTCCCCGTCGTCGCTCGCGGGCTCGCCCTTCCCGAGCTCGCCTTTCAGCGTCTCCAGCTCGGCGTCGACCTCGCTGTTCGTCGAGAGGCCCTCCAGTTCGCGGTCGATGCTGTCCTTGTCGGAGAGCGCGTCCTCGAAGGCGCCGGAGTCCTCCAGCTCGTCCATCGCCTCCGCGCGCGCCTCCATCTCCTCGGTCCGCTCCTCGGCGCGCTCGATCGACCGGCTCACGTCCTCCATCTCGTCGCCGACGCCGGTCATCGCCTCCGAGACGCGCGAGGAGGCCTCCGCGGCCTGGTAGCGGGCCTTCATCGACTCCTTCTTGGTGCGGAACTCCTCGATGCGGCTCTGGAGCTTGTTCTTCTTCTCGACGAGGTCGTCTTGCGTGTCGTTCAGTTTCGCGATCTGTCCCTCGAGCTCCTCGATCTGCGTCATCTTCGACTTCTTCTTCTCGAGGGCCTTCCGCGCGAGGTCGTCGCGGTCCTGCTGGACCGCCTCGCGGGCCTGTCGGTTGTGCTTCTCGACGTTCTCTTCGAGCTTGCGCTTTTGAATCTCCAGCCGCTTCTTCTGGGTCGTCAGGTCGGCGATCCCCTGTTTCACGTCCTGAAGTTCGTCGCGCATCTGTTCGTACGAGTAGTCGAGCGTCTCCGTCGGGTCCTCGGCCCGGTTGAGGAGGGCGTTCAGCTTCGAGCGGATGACGTAGGAGGCGCGCGAGAGGATTCCCATAGTGCGCCATACACGCTCCACCCGTTAAAACCTCATGTGGTTCGCGCACCGCGAGACGGGTCGGACGCCCGCGAAACACGCCGGACGCCCGAGACCTCCCGCCCCGGAGCACCACCGGGGCCGCGCCGTCGTTCCTGAAGATTTATTCGGGACATTGTACTATTCACGCACATGGACATCGGTGTGCTCACTGTTCCCCTGGGCGGCGAATCGATCGAGGATGCGGTCTCGTACCTCGACTCCATCGGGGTCGACGCGGTCGAGCTCGGCGTCGGCGGGTGGCCGGGCGAGGACCACGTCGACCGCGAGACGCACCTCGAAGACGAGGCCGCGCGCGAGGACCTCCTCGACCTCCTCGACGAGCGCGGGCTCCGGATCTCGGCGCTGGCGACCCACAACAACCCGCTCCATCCGGACGAGGAGCGCGCCGAGAGGGCCGACCGCGAGCTCCGCGAGGCGATCGAGCTGGCCGACCTGCTCGACGTGGGCACCGTCACCTGCTTCTCCGGGCTTCCGGCGGGGGCCCCCGGCGACTCGACGCCGAACTGGGTCACGGCGCCGTGGCCGGGAGAACACGCCGAGGCCCACGAGTACCAGTGGGACGAGGTCGCGATCCCGTACTGGGGGGACCTCGCGAGCCACGCCGCGGGCCACGGCGTCGACGTCGCCATCGAGATGCACCCGAACATGCTCGTGTACGAGCCGACCGGGATGCTCGCGCTGCGGGAGGCCACGAACGAGCGGATCGGCGCCAACTTCGACCCCTCGCACCTCTACTGGCAGGGGATCGACGTGACCGAGGCGATCCGCTTCCTCGGCGAGCGCGACGCGATCCATCACGTGCACGCGAAGGACACCAAGGTGTACGAGTCTCAGAGTCGCGTGAAGGGCGTGCTCGACACGACGCCGTACACGGAGGAGGCGGAGCGCTCGTGGCTGTTCCGCTCGATCGGCTACGGCCACGGCGAGGCCCACTGGAAGGACGTGGTCTCGACGCTCCGGATGGTCGGCTACGAGGGCGCGCTCTCCATCGAACACGAGGACTCGCTCACCTCCTCGCGCGAGGGATTAGAGAAGGCGGTCGACGTGCTCGACCGGGCAGTCTTCGAGACGGAACCGGGCGATGCCTACTGGGCGGAGTGAGACGGGGGACACACGCATGACACAGCAGCCACTGACGATCGGCGTGCTGGGGTACCGGTTCATGGGCAAGGCGCACGCGAACGCGCTGGCGCGGCTCCCGATGTTCTTCCCGGACGCGCCCGCGGTCGAGCGCCACACGCTCGTCGGGCGCGACGAGGAGGCGCTCGCGGAGGCGGCCGAGCGGTTCGGCTTCGCGCACACCGCGACCGACTGGGAGGACGCGCTCGACGAGGTGGACATCTTCTACAACCTCGGCCCGAACCACGTCCACGCCGAGCCGTCGATCGCGGCGCTCGAGTCCGGCGTCCCCGTCCTCTGTGAGAAGCCGCTCGCGCCGACCCTCGACGAGGCCGCGGCGATGCGCGACGCCGCCGCCGACGCCGACGTCCCCGCCGGCACCGCGTTCAACTACCGGTTCGTCCCCGCGATCCGGCACGCGAAGGGGCTGATCGAGGACGGCGCGCTCGGCGAGATCCGACAGGTCCGGGGGCGGTACCTCCAGGACTGGCTCGTCGACCCCGAGGCGCCGTGGGCGTGGCGGATGGACGCCGACCTGGCGGGGTCCGGCGCGCTCGGCGACCTCGGCGCGCACACGATCGACCTCGCGAACTTCCTCGTCGGCGACGAGGTCGGCGGGGTCGACCGCGTCTCCGGACACCTGAAGACGTTCGTCGACGAGCGTCCCGTCCTCGACGACGACGGCGACGTCGAGGAGTACCGCGACGTGACCGTCGACGACGCCTACACCGCGCAGGTCGCCTACGACTCCGGGGCGATGGGGAGCTTCGAGGCGAGCCGGTTCGCGGCCGGTCACAAGAACGACCACACGATCGCCGTCCACGGCTCGAAGGGGAGCCTGCGGTTCTCCCTGGAGCGGCTCAACGAGCTGGAGGTGCTCCGCGAGGGGAACCGCGGCTACGAGACGGTTCTCGTCACCGACGAGACCGACCCGTACGTCGACCGCTGGTGGCCCCCGGGACACGTGATCGGGTGGGAGCACACCTTCGTCCACGAGAGCTACGAGTTCCTCTCCGCGGTCGCCGAGGGTACCGAGTTCTCGCCGTCGTTCGCGGAGGGGTACGCGGTCCAGCGAGCGCTGGACGCGATCGAGCGGTCCGACGACCGGGGCGAGTGGGTGTCGGTGGAGTAGCTCGCGGCCCGCGCCCCGCCCTCGTCGCTCGCGGCCGGACGCCGCGTCGACCGGACCGGTCACGGGCGTCGTGCCGGCTAGAAGCCGCCGCCCTCGCCGAGCGGGTCGCCGCCGGACCCGTCATCCTCGGACCACTCGTCGATCTCCGACTCCTCGCCGTCGTACTCCCCGAGCGTCTCGTGGGTGTCGAACGCGACGGGCTCCCAGACGACCTCGAACCGCTCGTTGCCGGTCGCGTTCGGGACCGTCACGCTGTCGCCGGGCTCGACGACCCCGTCGTCGGGCCAGCCCCCGAACTCGACGTTCCCGTCCGGGTCCTCGCCGCGGACGTACAGCTCCTCGGCCGGGACCGGATCGGGGCCGGCGGCGACGACGACGACCTCGCCGTCCTCCCGCTCGGCCTCGAACTCCGCGTCCGGCGGGGCGACCCCGTCGATCAGGCCGAACACCGCGGCGCCGACGACGGCCAACAGCAGCACGACGACGCCGACCAGGACCCCCGTCCCGGCTATCGGGGTGAACCCTCGTTCGTCGCTCCGGAACGCGCACATTCGGACTGACCTCCGCGAGGCGGGGTATAAGCGTTTACCCGCCGCTTATCAGCCGCGAGAACGGTCCGACGCGTCGCCGGGGCGAACCGGAACCCCGTTATTTCACCCGCCCGAAGGCGGGCTGTGACCTCCTGGATCGAAGATCCGGCGGGCGGGCGAGCGCGCGGCCCCCGCGGTCTCGCTCGCGCCTGGGTGGAGGCGCTCGTTCGACCGCGTCGCCTCTTTGCGAACGGCGTCGCCCCAGGGAACCAGGCGCCGGCGCTGACGTTCGCGGTCGCGGTCGCCGCCGCCTTCACGCTCGGCTGGCTGGTCGCGGATCCGTCCGTCGTGCCCGGCGTCGTCGCGTCGGTGCCCGTCTCCGCGCTCGTGGTGTTGCTCGTCGTGGCCGCGCTCGCGGCGCCGGTCGGCCTCCACCTGACCGCGGCGGTCGCGACGGTGAGCGTGATCCTCGCCAGCGTCGAGCTCGACGGCGGGCTCTCGCTTCGCGACCGCGGCGGGGTGAGCGAGACCGTCCAGGTCGTCGCGTACGCCAGTTCGCCGATGGCGCTCGCCGGGCCGCCGGTTCCGGCGCTGCGGGTCGCCTGCGGCGCGTACGCGACGGCGCTGCTGTTGATCGGCTTCCGGACGGTCCACCGGACCACGCCGCTGCGCACGCTCGTCGCCGGACTCCCCCCGGCCCTCCTCGGCTACGGCGTCGGCTATCGCGTGATCGCGTCGGTGCGGGCGCTCTTCGGGTGATCACGTCCGCCGGTCGGGCGCCCAGATCGCGGAGCGTCGGCTCCCGCGAGGCTTTCGACAACCGTTTTAGGCCCGAGATGTTCGGTGTACTCAAATGGGATCCTGTATCATCTGTGGCGCCGACGTCGACGGTGGCGGTCGAATCTGCGATCCGCACCAGGAGGACGTCGTGTTCGACTTTCAGGGCGACTCGCCGCACCAGCTCGTCTCCGACCGATTCTACCGCGGCGTCGTCGACGGCTACGCCGAGTTCGGCGTGTTCGTCGACCTCGCACCGGGCGTGACCGGGCTGCTCCACCGTTCCGAACTCGACCGCCGACTCGACAGCCTCGACTGGGAGCCGGGCGACGAGGTGTTCGTCCAGGTGAAAGGCGTCCGCGACAACGGCAACATCGACCTCGCGTGGTCGATCCGACAGGCCGACCGCGAGTTCCGCGGCGTCCTCGTGCAGGACGGCGAGACCGAGAGCCTGCCGCAGGAAGACGGCGACGACGAGAGCGGCGACGACGAGAGCGACGACGCCGACGCGTCCGAGAGCGACGGGGGAGCGGACGGCGAAGACGCGGACGACGGCGCGACCGAGTCCGGGGCGGCCCACGGCGACGGCGCGGGCGACGCCGAGCCGGTCGACGGCGGGACCGCCAGCGAGGGGGCGACCGGCGCGACGGACGACTTCGAGACGAACGACTCCGGGACCGTCGAATCTGACGACTCTGACGAGGCCGACGACCTCGACGAGGACCGCGAGCGCGTCGACATCGGGACCCTCTCCGAGGCCGTCGGCGACGCCGTGCGGATCGACGGCGAGGTGGTCGGCGTCCGACAGACCGGCGGCCCCACCGTCTTCGAGGTACGCGACGAGACCGGCGTCGTCGACGTCGCCGCGTTCGTCGAGCCGGGCGTCCGCGCGTACCCCGAGGTGGAGGTCGGCGACGCCGTGCGGATCGACGGCGACGTCGAGAGTCACCGAGGCGACGTGCAGGTCGAGTCGGAGGCGCTCGTCCTCCTCGACGGCGAGGAGGCCGAGGCGGTCCGCCGCCGGCTCGCCGAGGCGCTCACCGACGAGGCGCGTCCCGAGGGGCTCCAGCCGCTCGCGGGCGACGAGACGATCGCGCAGCTCGCCGACGGCCTGCTCGACGCCGCCGAGGCAGTCCGCCGCGCGGTCCTCGAATCGCGCCCCATCGTCGTGCGACATCCCGCCACCGCCGACGGCTACGTCGCCGGCGCGGCGGTCGAGCGCGCGGTCCTCCCGCTGATCCGCGACGAGCACTCCAAGAGCGACGCGGAGTACCACTACTTCACCCGACGCCCGCTCGACGACCCGGTGTACGGGATGGACGCGGCGACGAACGACGCGACCCGCATGCTGCAGGACCGCGACCGCCACGACGAGCAGCTTCCGCTGTTTCTGCTCGTCGGCACGGGCTCCACCGTGGAGTCCGCCGACGGGATCGACCTGCTGTCCGTCTACGGCGTCGACGCGGTCGTCGTCGACGCCGAGGTCGCCGACCCCGAGACCCGCGAGGCCGTCGACACGCTCGTCTCCCCGGAGATCGCGGACATCGACGGAGACCTCTCGACGGGCGCGCTCGTCGCCTCGCTGGCCTCCGCGGTCAACGACGATGTCCGCGACGACCTGCGGCACCTCCCGGCCGTGAGCTACTGGGCGGACGCACCCGACCGCTACGTCGACCTCGCACGCGACGCGGGCTACGACGTCGAGCGAGTCGCGGAGCTCCGCGAGGCGATCGCCTTAGAGGCGTACTACCAGTCGTACCAGGACAAACGCGAGCTCGTCGCCGACCTCCTCTTTTCGGACGGGGGCGACCTCGCCGCACACGTCTCCGAGCAGTTCCGCGAGAAGCTGGAGACCGAGATCGGGACGGCGACGGCGAACGTCGTCACCGAGGCCGTCGACGGCGTCGAGTTCGACGTGCTCGACACGGACGGCTACACCCACCGCTACGACTTCCCGCCGACGCCGCTCCTGCTCGACGACCTCCACCGCCGCCGCGCGAACGGCGAGGCGCACGCGACCGTCGGCATCGGCACCGACGAGCTGTACGTCCGGACGAGCGCGGACGTCTCCGTCCGCGACGTGGCCGAGCGCGCGGCCGAGCTCGCGCCCGCCGCAGACATCGCGACCGCCGGGCTCCGCGAGGGCAAGATCGAGTTCCTCTCGGGCGAGCGCGACGCCGTCGAGGACGCCGTCGTCGCCGCCGTCGCCGAGGCGTTCTGAGGGAGGACAGACGAGCGCGCGGATTCGCCTCTTCGGAGACGGGGGTTTCACCCGCGTGCTTTCTGCGGAACGCTTCGGCCGGTCAGCCGAGCAGGTACCTCGTCCACGGGTACCGCTCGACGAGCGGCTGCCCGCCGACGTCGTACTGTTCGATCGTGGCGTCCAGCCCGAGGATTCGGCCCGCGCCGAAGGCGGCGACCGAGAGGAACACGAGCATGTACGCGAAGTCGCCGTTGATGTAGCCGTGCGCGACGTCCCAGTTGCCGAAGTAGAACAGCACCATCATGAACGCACCCCAGAACGCGGCCAGTCGAGTGAGACACCCCACGAGAAGGCCGAGCCCGATACAGAGCTGTCCCCACGGAACGGCGACGTTCACGAACTCCATGAACAGCGGCATCTCGGACATCGCGACGAACAGGTCGGCCAGCGGACTGCCGTTCGAGGCGGGCTGGTTCGCGAGGTAGCCCGCGGCGTTGAACTCGCCGCCCAACAGCTTGCTGAGACCGGCCTGGAGGAACGCCAGTCCCATCATCAGCCGGAGCGCGAGGATGAACCACACGCTGAGCGTGTGGAGCTGTCCTTCGACCGAGACGCCGCCGATCGTGCTCCGTAAATGCACCTCACTCGAACTCATGAGAGGGACCAACCCGACAATCACATATATATGTTCGCTTAGCTATTTCATTTTACATATATACTTTTTGATACGACTCTCCGGACGCGCGCGAGATCGACGGAGACGCTGCCGTCCCGGTCGGTCACCGCCTCGTGAACGGCCCCGGTGGAAGGATGAGGTCGTCGAGTTCGGGGAGGTGTTTCACGTTGAACACGACCTTCAGCTCGTCGCTCACCGGATAGCCGCTACACGACAGCCTGAACCCCCGCTCCGCGAGCTCCTCCGGCATGACGTGATTGGCCGGCTGCGAGAGCTCGCCCGCCACGAGGTACACCGCGCAGTTCGCGCAGGCGCCGCCGCGACAGGAGAACGGCCACCCGAACCCGCGATTTTCGGCCGCCTCCAGCAGGCTCTCGTCGGGCTCGACGAGCAGGCGCCCGTGCTCGATCTCGTCGAGGGTCGCGTGTGACGCCTTCCGGAACAGGTCGTCGTCGTCGAGCGACCAGCCGTAGTCGACGAGCGCCTCGTAGTCGAGGAACTCGACGCTCACCGGCTCCACCTCGGCGACATCGCCCGCGTCGTCGGTCAGATCGACGTCGGCAGCGGCGGTGACGTCGCCGCCGTTCCCGTTTGCCGCCCGCGCGTCCAGCTCGCGGTAGGCGCGCCTGACGAGCTGGAACTCCTCGACGGTCCCTCCCTGGTCCGGGTGCGCCTCCTTCACGCGGTCGCGGTAGGCGCGCTCGATCGCGGCCTCGTCGGCGTCCTCGTCGACTCTCAACACCTCGAACGGCGAGACCATTCGCTGTCGGGTCCTAGTCGGCTGACGCACATAAACGCTCCACAAGCCGGCAGCGCGGGAAGGCGGTCGTCGCCCGATCCGAATCGATGGTTTAAGAGCCGCGACGCCGAGGGATCGCCTAATGGGAAACGCGGACCTACGCGACCTCGCGGCGATCCGAGACGTCGCCTTCGAGGAGATCGAGGGGAGCGTCGTCGCCGTCGACGCGCACAACTGGCTGTACCGGTACCTCACGACGACGGTGAAGTGGACCGCCGAGGGGGCGTACACGACCGCCGACGGGGTCGAGGTCGCGAACCTGATCGGCGTCGTCCAGGGGCTCCCGAAGTTCTTCGAGCACGACCTGGTCCCGGTGATGGTGTTCGACGGTGCCGTGACCGACCTGAAGGCCGACGAGGTCGCTGACCGCCGCGAGAAGCGCGAGCGGGCCGAGGAGCGACGAGCGGCCGCCGCGGAGCGCGGCGACGCCGTGGAGGCGGCCCGGCTGGAGGCCCGGACGCAGCGGCTCACCGACACCATTCAGGAGACGACCCGCGAGCTGCTCCGCCTGCTCGACGTGCCGGTCGTCGAGGCGCCGGCCGAGGGGGAGGCGCAGTGCGCGCACATGGCGGCGCGCGGGACGGTCGACCACGCCGGCAGCGAGGACTACGACACCCTGCTCTTCGGCGCTCCGACGACGCTCCGCCAGCTGACGAGCAAGGGGGACCCGGAGCTGATGGACCTCGCGGCGACGCTCGACGAACTGGGACTGGACCGGCAGGGGCTCGTCGACGTCGCCATGCTGTGTGGCACCGACTTCAACGAGGGCGTCCGCGGCGTCGGGCCGAAGACCGCGGTGAAAGCGGTCAGAGAGCACGGCGACCTCTGGGGCGTCCTCGACGCGCGCGGCGCCGAGATCCCGAACGCCGCCGAGATCCGCGAGCTGTTCATGAACCCGCCGGCGGTCGACGTCGACGTCGACGCCGCCGTGAACCCCGACGTGGAGGCCGCCCGCGCCTACGTCGTCGACGAGTGGGGCGTCGCGGCCGACGAGGTGGAGCGCGGCTTCGAGCGCATCGCCGAGTCGCAGGTGCAGACCGGGCTCGACCGGTGGACGTGACCTAACCGGGCGCGACCGCGTCGACTCCGCGAACACACCTTTTATCTCCTCGTCGTCTGAAGGGGGAGACACACGTGTCGTGGACCACCTCTCGGCCGCGGCTGCGGCCGGTCGGCACCGCCTCGCGGTGGCGGTTTCGCCGCGCCGGCACGGCGCAGTCTCGCACGCCGCACCGGGAGATCCGCGACGTCACCTCTCACCAATGAGCTTCGAAGTTCCCGACGAGCTACGGTACCTGGAATCGCACGAGTGGGTCACGACCGGCGGCGACGCCGTCCGGATCGGCGTCTCCGACTTCGCGCAGGACGAGCTCGGCGACGTCGTCTTCGTCGAGCTCCCCGAGGTCGGCGACGAGATCGCCGCCGGCGAGCCGTTCGGGGTCGTCGAGTCGATAAAGGCCGTCTCCGACCTGTACGCGCCGGTCTCGGGCGAGGTCGTCGCCGTCAACGAGGAGCTGTTCGACCGGCCGGAGCTCGTCAACGAGGACCCGTACGGCGACGGCTGGCTGCTCGAGGTCGACCCGGTCGACGGCGGCGACGCCGACGGCCTCCTCGACGCCGACGAGTACGACGCGCAGATCGCGTAGCGGACGCGCACCACGGAGCGGACCGCTCTCCGGAGCGGGACTCACCAGCGGACACACGCCAATGACCACGCCACCCTTCGACGGACGATCCGGCACCGAACGACAGAGCGACGGCGGACGCGCGGGACCGAGCCGACGCGCGGGAGCGGACCGATGAGCGGGGCGAGCGGCAGCCCGTACGCGCCCCACACGGACGACGAGACCGCGGCGATGCTCTCGGCGATCGGCGCCGACGACGAGGAGGCGCTGTTCGACATCCCCGACGACGTCGCCTTCGACGGCGCGTTCGGGATCGAGCCGCGCACGGAGCGGGAGATCCGCGCGGAGTGTTCGCGGATCTTCGCGCGCAACGACGACCTCGTCGAGTTCCTCGGCCGGGGCCACTACGGCCACTACGTGCCGAGCGTCGTCGACCACCTCTCGGACCGCGCGGAATTCCTCACGAGCTACACACAGTACCAGCCGGAGATCGCGCAGGGGTTCCTCCAGGCGCTGTTCGAGTACCAGTCGATGCTGGTCGAGCTGACGGGGCTCCCGGTCGCGAACTGCTCGATGTACGACGCCGCGACCGCGCTCGGCGAGGCGGCGACGCTCGCCGACCGGGTCCGGTCCGCCTCGGGCGACGTCGTCCTGGTCCCCGAGCACCTCCGGGAGGGGAAACGCGAGGTGCTGGAGAACTACTGTGCGGGCGCCGACCTGACCGTCGAGGCGTACCCGATGGCCGACGGCAACGCCGACGTCGACGCGCTCTCCAGCCGCGTCGGCGACGACGTCGTCATGGTGTACGCAGAGACTCCGACGGTCCGGGGCTGCGTCGAGGAGCGGCTCGCGGCGATCGGCGACATCGCGGCCGACGGCGACGCGCTGTTCGCCCTCGGCTCCGACGTCGTCTCGCTCGCGGTCCTCGAAGAGCCGGCGAGCGTCGGCGCCGACGTCGTCGTCGGCGAGGCCGGCGCGCTCGGGCTCCCGACCGCCTACGGGATGGGGCTCGGGATCTTCGCCTGCAGCGACGAGTTCCTCCGGCAGGTTCCGGGGCGGCTCGTCGGCGCGAGCGAGGACGCCGACGGCGACCGCGCGTTCACGCTCACCCTCCAGACGCGCGAACAGCACATCCGCAAGGAGCGAGCGACCTCCAACATCTGCACGAACCAGGCGTGGGTCGCGCTCCGCGCGGCGATCCACGCGGCGACGCTGGGGCCGGACGGCCTCGCCGACCTCGCGAACGACTGCGTCCGCGAGGCGGCCGCGCTCGCCGAGCGGATCGACGGGCTGAAGGGCGCCGTCGCGCCGGTCCACGACCGCCACCACCTCCGGGAGTTCGCCGTGCGCGTCGATCAGCCGGCCGCCCCGATCGCCGAGGACCTGGAGGCCGAGGGGTTCGCGGTCCACGTGATCGATGAGCACCTCCTGCAGGTGTGCGTGACGGACCTGAACGCCGGCCGAGCCGACGACCTCGTCGCGGCGTTCGAGGAGGTGATCTGAGTGATCCACGACCAGGCCAGCTACGAGCGCGAGGCCGAGGACGTGCGGGAGCCGCTGCTCTCGGAGAAGGGGCAGGAGACGGTCGACGTGACCGCGGACTCGCCGCTGCCGGACGAGTTGACGCGCGACGAACTCACCCTGCCCGCGCCTTCGGAGCCGGAGATCGCCCGCCACTACACCCGGCTCTCGCAGATGAACTGGTCGATCGACTCGGGACCGTACCCGCTCGGGAGCTGCACGATGAAGTACAACCCGAAGTTCACCGAGGACGTCGCCGCCGACCCGAACGCGGCCGTCCATCCGGACCGCTCCGAGCGCTCCGTGCAGGGGAACCTCGAACTGCAGTACCGGCTCCAGGAGTTCCTCGCCGAGATCGGCGGCATGGACGCGGTCACGCTCCAGCCCCCCGCTGGCGCCGCCGGCGAGCTCACGGGCATCCTCGTCGCGAAAGCGTACCACGAGCACCACGGCAACGACCGGTCGGAGGTCGTGATCCCGGCCTCGGCGCACGGGACGAACTTCGCGACCGCCGCGACCGCGGGCTACGACGTGGTCGAGCTCCCCTCAGACGAGGACGGTCGGGTCGACGTCGAGGCGCTGGAGGCGGCCGTCGGCGACGACACGGCCGCGCTCATGCTCACCAACCCGAACACGGTCGGGCTCTTCGAGCGCGACATCACGGAGATCGCCGAGATCGTCCACGACGCCGGCGGGCTGCTCTACTACGACGGCGCGAACCTCAACGCGCTGCTCGGTCGCGCTCGCCCGGGCGACATGGGGTTCGACGTGATGCACTACAACGTCCACAAGACGTTCGCGACCCCCCACGGCGGCGGCGGTCCGGGAGCGGGGCCGGTCGGCGTCGTCGACGAACTGGCCGAGTTCCTCCCCGCTCCGCGGGTCCGCGAGAACCCGAGCGCGAGCGGATACGAGCGGTTCGACCCCGAACACACGATCGGGAAGGTCCACGGGTTCACCGGCAACTGGCTCGTGTTGATCAAGGCGTACGCGTACGTCGCCCGCCTCGGGGACGCGGGGCTCGCCGACGCGGCCGCGAAGGCCGTGCTCAACGCGAACTACCTCGCCGAGCGGATCGATCTCGACGTGCCGTACGGCCCCTTCCACCACGAGTTCGCGGCGACGGCGGGCGACCGCGACGCCGCCGACGTCGCCAAGCGCATGCTCGATTTCGGCGTCCACCCGCCGACGACGAAGTGGCCCGAGATGGTGCCCGAGGCGATGCTGACGGAGCCGACGGAGATAGAGGGACAGTCCTCCCTCGACGACCTCGCGGAGGCGTTCAACCTCGCGTACGCGGACACCGACGCGGCGCTCGACACCGCGCCGAGCCGCACCGCCGCGGGCCGGATCGACCAGGTGAGCGCCGCGCGGAACCCCCGGCTCTCGTGGCAGGCGCTCGACGGGGAGTGAGCCGGACGCGCTCCTCGCGACCGTCGCCTCCGCTTCTTCGGCCGTGCGTCCCGCCGGTTACGGCTACGCCCTCTCTGGCTGCGCCTCCGCTGGCTACGGCTCGGTCACGGAGGCCTCGAACGCCTCGCCGGCGTCGGAAGCCGCGCGCCGACGGTCGGCGCGCTCCGAGGCGTCGGCGGCGTCGAACCGGAGGTCGCCGTCGACGAACCGCCGCAACACCCGCCCCTCGGCGCGGTGGAGCGTCTCGCTGCAGGTCGACTTCGCGATGTCGCGGTCGGCGGCGAGGTCCGTGAGCGTACAGCCCCGCGGCGTGTCGTAGTAGCCCGCCTCGACCGCCGCGAGGAGGAGTTCGCGCTGGGCGTCGGTGAGCGTCGGCTCCGGGTCGTCGCCGGCCGCCTCGACGGCGACGGCGACCCCCTCGGCGGCGAGCCGGCGAGCGAACGCCGAGAGGCGCGCGCGGTCGTCGACGAGCGTCAGCGTCGCCGCGCCGTCGGCGACGTCGACGGTCGACGGGATCACGAGGCCGACTCGGCGGGCGGCCGCGACGTGTGCGGGCGGTCGCCCGACGACTCGGGTGACCGTTCCGCCCCCCCGCCGCTCGACGACGTCGACCCGCTGTACGGCCTCGTGGTCGCGGATCGCCTCGATCGCCTCGGCGCGGCCGACGCCGCCCACCGAGAGCGCGACCACGTCTCCGCCGTCCGCGGCGACGGCCCCCTTCACGCGAAGCGTCGCGCCGGGACGAGCGCGCGAGGCGTCGCCGAGCCACGAGCCGGCCGGGAGGTCGAGGCGCAGTCGCGTCCGGCTCATCGGTACCACCTCGCGGCCACCATCGCGCCGGCGTCTCGAGACATTTGTGCCGATGCTACGACTCCTCGTTCCCTTTCGCTGTCCCTTCATGCGTTTAGGGATTAAGTGGGCAGCCGGCGTATGCGGCCGCCTCGACGGGATCGGTGGATCGACCTCGGCGCGTCGCTCGACGCGGCGCCCGTCCGAATCGGAACCACTACGGCGGGCGGTCGCCACCCCTCGCGCATGGAACTCGGCGTCATCGGACTCGGACGGATGGGACAGATCGTCGCGAACCGGGCGACGGAGGCCGGCCACGACGTGGTCGCGTTCGACCTCTCCGCGGAGGCGACGGCGACAGCGGCGGAGGCGGGCGCGGAGCCGGCGGACTCGGTCGCGGACCTCTGCGATCGGCTGGAGGGGTCCGACGGTGCCGGACGGGACGAGGAGGGAGGCAAGCGGATCTGGCGCATGGTGCCCGCGGGCGACGCGGTGGACGCGACGCTGGCGGACTTAGAGCCGCACCTCGACGGCGACGACGTGGTCGTCGACGGCGGCAACTCCCGGTTCCGCGAGTCGGTCCGGCGCGCCGCGGAGACGGACGCCGCCTACCTCGACTGCGGCACGTCCGGCGGCCCGGCCAGCGCCGAGGAGGGCTTCTCGCTGATGGTCGGCGGCCCGGAGTGGGCCTACGAGGAGCTGGTGCCCGTCCTCGACGCGGTCGCGACCGGGCCGAACGGCCACGACCGGATGGGCGAGTCCGGGGCGGGCCACTACGTGAAGATGGTCCACAACGGCGTGGAGTACGCGCTGATGCAGGCGTACGGCGAGGGGTTCGAGCTGCTGGCCGAGGGCCGGTACGACCTCGACATGGAGTCGGTCGCGCGCACGTGGAACAACGGCGCCGTGATCCGGTCGTGGCTCCTCGAACTGTGCGAGGAGGCGTTCCGCGAGGAGGGCTCCGACCTGGGCGACGTCGCCGATCACGTCGCCGGCGGATCCACCGGCACCTGGACGGTGGAGGAGGCGCTCGAACAGGAGGTCCCCGTGCCGCTCATCTACCAGGCGCTAGCGGAGCGGTTCGACTCGCGGAACGAGGGCCGGTTCTCGCGACGGCTCGCCAACCGGCTTCGGTACGGCTTCGGGCGCCACGAGGTCGCGCGGCGGGCCGACGGGCAGTAGCGTCGTCGCGGAGGCCACGCGGTTCACGGAAATGTGGATTCTCGTATTCGATCGCGCTCCGAGTAACGCTTATGTATCACCGTGTCAGAGGATACCACGCACAGCATGTTCGAGCGATTTTCGAGCGGATACTACCTGGGGGAACTGTACGTCGAGCCCCACGACGGCGACCGCGCCGTCATCCAGCGGGTCGACCACGAGCACGTCAACGAGCAGCTGTACGCGGACGGCGAGGGGATAGAGCGGCTCGACGCGCCCCTCGTGATGAAGGTCGGCGCCGGTCACATCCCCGTCGCCGGCGACGACGACGTGCCGAGCGGGACGCTCGCGGTCCCCCAGACGTTCGCGGACGAGACCCTCCCGGACCGGCGGAACGTCCTGTTGGCGGACGCCGACCGCGCCGAGGCGCTGCTGCGCTGGGAGGGCTGGGAACCGTTCGCGAACGCGTAGTACGGCATCCATTCGTTCGCGATTACCTCGCCGCAGACGCACCTTTTAGGTCGCAGGGGGTCGCCGTTCGGATATGATCGACAGGCTGCTCGGGCGCGCCGAGCTGAAAGAGCGGATCGCAGAGCTGGAAGAGGAGAAGCGCCACCTCGAACGCCGCACGGAGGCCGAGGAGGAGCGCCGCTCGGACGCGGTCGCCGACCGCCAGCGCGCCGAGGAGCGCGTCAACGAGCTCGAACACCGGATCGAGTCGTTAGAGGAGCGACTCGGTCGGGCGGACGGCGAGGAGGCGTCCGTGGAGTTCCGCCGCGTGACCGACGCCCGCGGGGCGCGGCTGGCCGACGTCCTCGACCGGTTTCGAGGGGTCGAGAGCGACGACCCGGAAGGGCTGCTCACGGCGTTCGTTCCCGACGACGACGCGGTCCCGGCGACGGTCTCCGACTGGTTCGGCGACCGCACCCGGCTGGTCCGGCGGGCCGCGCCCGCAGTCGTCCTCGCCGACGACTCGGACGCGGTGAGCGCGGCGGTCTCGCCGCCGATCGAGCCCGAACCGTTCGACCGGTGGGGAGACGAGTTTCGCTTGGAAGAGGCGTGGTTCCGCCCGACCGGGCGGGTCGCGTTCGCGCTCGTCCGCGCCGACACGTTCGCGCTCGGCACCTACGAGGGCGACGAGCGCGTCGCCTTCGAGGGGTTCACCTCCGACGTGAAGGAGGCTCACTCGAAGGGGGGCTTCTCGCAGGGGCGCTTCGAGCGCCGCCGAGAGGGCCAGATCGACGACCACCTGAAGAAGGCGAGCCGCGAACTGGCCGCCGTCGCCGACGCGGACGACGTCGACCGCGTGATCGTCGTCGGCGAGCGGAGCGTCCTCGGGGAGGTCCGCGAGCACGCTGACGTCACCGACGTCTCCGACGCCACGGGGAAGCCGAAGCCCGCCCTCGAGGACGCCTTCCGCGACTTCTGGACCGCACGTATCCACGCGATCTGACGCGCACCGTCCGCGCGGTCAGCGGCCGAGACCGCCGTTTCCGGTAGTAGGCGATCAATACCTATGTGTCACGCTACCATATTCGTTCTCGGGGGGCCGTCACTCGCTCCCTCCCCCGCCGCTCGGATTTTTTGCGTCTCCGCCGCGTTTTCGGGTCGGGCGCGCCCGCGGAGGAACAGGCCTATGTCGGCGACGCCCGGTAAGGGAACCATGACACGGTCGGAGTTGCCATGACGCGGTCGGATCCGGGCCCCGCTATCTGGTCCGTCGTCGCGGCCTCGATCGCCGCCGTTCTGCTCGTCGGTGCGCTCTCCGTCGCCGGGGGTGCGGCGGTCGACGACCCCACCGCACCGGGCGGGGAGGTCTCGACTGCGGGCGCGAGCCCCGTCGTCGCGGCCGGCGACGCGGCCGACGACGCCGCGCTCGGCGGGACCGCGTTCCACGGGTCGGTCGGTCCCATCTCGCCCGGGGCGGCCGGAAGCGCCGACAGGAGCCAGGTCGACGACGAGGACGCGATCCGCCTGCGGAACGAGCTGTCGACGACCGACGAGGCAGGGACCGTCGGCGTTACCACCCGCGTGCGGCTCCCCGACCGCGTCACGGCGTTTCGCCTGAGGCTGCTGAGCGCGAACGACGACGCGGTCGAGGCCGACGGGTTCGAGCCCGACGACGACGCCGACTCGGACGCGTCGGCCTGGGAGTGGGACGGCGAGACCGAGGACCCCTCGCTCACGTACGCGATGGACGCGAACGACACCGTCGACGACGACGGGCCGCTCGGCGCCCGCGGCTCCTACCGGTTCGTCGACGCCGGCGAGTGGTCGCTGGTCCGCACGCCGCGGACGAGCGCGGGCTGGTCGTACACCGGCGAGTACCAGGGCCAGGTCCGGCTGATCCGCGAGAACGCCGTCGACGGCGAGGGGGTCGCCTCCCAGGCGATGGCCTTTCTCGGCCCCTACGAGGAGCGCGTCCGCGAGGCCGCCGGTCAGCGCTACCGGCTGATCGTCCCCGAGGCGGCCGACATGGAGGCCTCGCCCGACGAGGTGTTCGGCGCCTTCGAGTCGTCCGCGACCGCCCTCCCGGTCGGCGCGCGCGACGACGAGGTGTTCGCGGTCGCCGCGCCCACCGACGGCGTCACGTGGGGGGTCCGCGGGCTCCAGACCGGCGACGCCGACCTGTGGGTCCGCGACACGGAGCCGGCGGGCACGGCGGCCGACGTCTGGACCCACGAGTACGTCCACACGCGGCAGGCGTACCGGGCCGAGCCGAGCGGTCGGTGGTTCACCGAGGGGAGCGCGACGTACTACGCCGCCCTGTTCGCGCTCGACCGCGGCGCCGCCGACTTCGACGACTTCGAGCGGACGCTGGCGCGCGGCGAGCGCGGCCCCGACGCCTCCGCGGTGCTCGCCGACCCCGGGACGTGGGAGGGGAACGCCGACTACACCAAGGGCGCGCTCGTCGCCGGAGCGATCGACCGCCGGATCCGCGTCGCGACCGACGGCGGCGCCTCGCTCGCGACGGTCCTCCGCGAGCTGAACGCGGCCGAGGGACGGATCACGAACGAAGACGTCCTCGACGCCGTCGAGTCGGCCGCCGCCGAGGGCGCCGACGACGAGACCGCGGCCGACGTCCGCGACGAGGCCGAACGCCTGACGACCACGCGGGAGACGGCCGAGACGTGGGACCGGACGGCCCACGCCGAGGCCTTCGGCGAGACGCCGGCGCAGGTCGGCTACGCGCTCGACGACGAGGAGATACGGGCGACGGGGGAGTACCGGAACCGCTCCGTCGACCGCGACCCGGTCGAGCTCGTCGCGGGCGAGGCGCTCGAGCTCTCGGTACTCGTCACGAACACGGGCGGCGTCGCCGGCGAGTACGACCTCGCGTTGACCGTCGACGGCGAGCCGGTCGCGAACCGGACCGGATCGGTGGACGCCGGGGAAGAGACGACCGCGCGCTTCGAGCACGCGTTCGCGGAGCCGGGCGAGTACGAGGTCCGGATCGCGGGCGAGACGCTGACCGTCGACGTCTCCGAGCCCGCACCCCCGCGCGTCGGGAACGTCTCGACCGACGCGGACCGCGTGACCGCGGGCGAGTCGGTCCGCGTGACCGCGGCGGTCGCCAACGACGCGAACCTCCCCGCGGGCGGAGACGTCGAGTTCCGCGTCGACGGCGAGACGGTCGCCACCGCGCCCGTGCGCCTCGACGCGGACGAGGAGGCGACCGTGGCCCGGAACGTGACGCTCGGCGAGTCAGGTGGCGCGGGCGGACCGATCGAGGACGACCGCGAGGTGACCGTGACCGTCGCGGGGCCCGTCGACGAGGCCTCGACGACCGTGACCGTCGAGGGCGAGGGGCCGCTCGACAGAGCGACGGACGACGGCGTACCCGGGTTCGGTCCCGCCGTCGCGGTGACGGCGCTGCTGGCGACCGGCGCGCTGCTCGGTCGTCGTGGGCGCGGCGGCCGGCGCGACCGCTGAACGCCGGGGGCGCCCCGTCCGTCGGTCAGGGGAGCGGACAGAGGCTCGCCGTGAGCACCGCGCGCTCGTCGGTGTCGTTCCGGGCGCCGTGGACCGCGCCGCGCTCGTTCGGGACCACCGCGGGCGCGGCGAGCGTCTCCTCGGCCCCGTCCCGAATCACCGTCGGCTCGCCCGCGATCACGTGGAAGACGTTGGTCGCGTCGGCGTGCTCGTGCGGGTCGACGGCGCCGCCCGGACCGAGGACGAACGCCTTGACGAGCACGTCGTCGGTGACGACGAGTTCGGCGGTCTCGACCTCGCCCGCCGCGGGTTCGAGGCCGTCGACGGCGTCCGCGTACCTGTCGAGGGTCATGCCCGACGGTCGTCGCCGTCGGTATAAAGTGTGGCGCCGGTGCTACTCGCGCGCACCGGGCGGGAGCGGGTCGGCGTGGTCGGCTATCGCCTCGGCGACGCGGTGCGGCTCCTCGTGAACGATCCAGTGGGTCGCGGTGTCGACCGTCAGCAGTCGGCCGTCAGCGCAGCGGTCGACGCTCCGGCCGGCCATCCGCTTGGCGAGGAAGCGGTCCCTCGCGCCCCAGATCACCAGTGTCGGGACCTCGACGCGGGTCCGCTCGGGCTCGGGACGGTCCCGCACGACCGCGCGGTACCAGTTCACCATCGCCTCGAAGGCGCCCTCGCGGCTCCACGCGCGTCGGTAGCGTCTGAAGTCCTCGTCGTCGAAGGTACCGGGGTTGCTCGACTCGCGGAGCCCCCGGACGGCCAGCCGCCAGTTTCCGGCGCTCGCGACGGCCTCGGGGAGCGTCGGGAGCTGGAACGCGAGCACGTACCAGCTCTTGAGCCGCTGGTCCCACGATCTGCGGAGGGTCTCCTCGAACACCGTCGGGTGCGGCACGTTGACGGCGACGAGCTCCGAGAGCCGGTCGGCGCGGTGCAGCGCGAGCCACCACCCCACCGCGGCCCCCCAGTCGTGGCCCGCGACGGCGGCGGTCTCGCGCCCGTACGCGTCGATCAGCCCGACGACGTCGCTGGCGAGCTCGTCGATCCGGTAGTCGCTCACCGACGGCGGCTTCTCAGAGAGGTTGTACCCGCGCTGGTCGGGGACGACGACCCGGTACCCGGCGTTGGCAAGCGCCGCGATCGTCTCGTGCCAGCCGTACCAGAACTCGGGGAAGCCGTGGAGCAGCACCAGCAGCTTCCCGTCCTCGGGTCCCGCCTCGACGACGTGGAGCCGGACGCCGTTGGTCGCGACCGCCCGCGACTCGCCCGGCACCCCCTCGGGGATCTCGTCCGACGGGACCGTCGCGTCGAGGGCGTCCGGACCGCAGACCGCTTCGGCCGACGCGTCGCTCATACCCGATCGTCGGGCGCCGGCGGCAAATAGCTACGCTCGCGGCCGCACACCGGGATCGAAATCCTCAAGCCGCTGGCAGGCCGCCTCTGTGACATACTCGTGTTTCTGACGCGCGGCTCGACGAGGCGAGGGACCCTCTCGGACCCGATTCCTCGACGGACGCCCGCCTCCCGTTCCGCGCGCGGACGGGACGTGTCGCGACGGGTCAGCGCGTCGCGGCCGTTCGGACGGATCCGCGGCGCTGCGGCGTCGGAGACACTCACCGCATAACATGGCACCGGACACGTCACAATCGGACGGGACCGTATCGACCGCTTCCGGATCGGGCGAGAACTCGACGACCGAACACGCACCGACCGAGCCCGCGCCGAACGAGACGGAGAGCGCTGCGGCCCCCTCGACGGCGGCGGACTCGGCGGGCACCGTGTCCAACGTCGTCCTCGTCACGATCGACTCGCTTCGCGCGGACGCGATCGCGCCCTACGACGCCGACCGGATCTCGCCGGTGATCGCGGACCTCGCCGGCGACGGGGCCGTCTTCGACCGGGCGTTCGCGACCGGCAACTGGACGCCGTTCTCGTTCCCGTCGATCCTCGCCTCCGAGCCCGTGTTCGCCAGGAACGGGAACATCGGCGTGGCCGACTCGCGGACGCTCGCCTCGGTGCTGTCGGAGGCGGGGATCGCGACCGGCGGCTTCAACGCCGCGAACGGCTTCCTCACGTCTCACTGGGGGTACCCCGAGGGGTTCGACGAGTTCGAGCCGTTCGTCACCAGCGTCGGGTCCAGCCGGTACAGCCGGTACCTCGCGGCGCACCCGACGGTGGAGGCGTGGATCCAGCTTCTCACCTCGCCGGTCAGGCGGCTCGGCTCGAAGCTCCGCGGACAGAGCGACGAGCGCCCGTTCCTCGACGCCTCGCGAATGTTCGACGTCGAGGACGCGGCCACGGACTTCATCGACGACGCCGACGGGCCCTTCTTCCTGTGGACCCACTACATGGACACCCACACGCCGTACGTCCCGGCGCCGCGGTACATTCGCGAGGTGTCGGACGGGCTCATCGGGACCCACCGGATGCTCCACGCGCACACCCGCACGAGCCTCGGGCTGGAGGTGGGCGAGCGGACCCTCCGCGAGCTGCGGACGCTGTACCAGGCGACCGTCAGGCAGGTCGACGCCAGCGTCGGACGCCTGCTCGACGCGCTGGAGGCGGCGGGCGTCGCCGACGAGACAGCGATCGTGATCGCGGGCGACCACGGCGAGGAGTTCCAAGAGCACGGCCACCTCGCGCACTATCCGAAGCTGTACGACGAGCTGATCCACGTTCCGCTCATCGTGAACGTCCCCGGCGAGAACGGCGGCCGCGTGTCCGAACACGTCGGACTCGACGCGATCCCGCCGACCGTGGCGGACTTACTCGGCGTCGAGTCGCCGCCGGAGTGGCGCGGAGAGTCGGTGGCGCCCGCGGTCCGTAGCGACGCCGAGCCGGAACAGGACCCCGTCGTCTCGGTGACGGTCCGCGGCGAGGAGGTGACCGAACAGCCGATCCCGCGGTCGATGGCCGACGGCGACCTCCTCGTGAGCGTCCGCGACGCGGAGTGGACCTACATCGAGAACACGGACACGGGCGAGACGGAGCTGTACCACCGCCCCTCGGACCCGACCCAGCAGGAGGACCTGTCCGCGGACCCGACCGAGGAGGAGCTGGCCGTCGTCGAGCGATTCGCGCCGATCGCCGCGTCCCACGCCGCCGAGCTTCGCGACCGAGAGGGGGACGCGACGGACGACGACGAGGTCGACGAGGACCTCGAGGCCCGGCTCGAGGCGCTCGGCTATCGGTGATGGTCCGGGCGATCCTCCGCGACCTCGCGAGCGGTCCGATCGCCGTCCAACTCCGTCGGTTCGTGATCGTGGGCGCGTTCGCCGCGGGGGTACAGATGGTCCTGCTGTGGGCGTTCGTCGACGTCATCGGGATCAACTACCTGATCGGCGCGACGATCGCCATCGAGATCACGATCCTCCTGTCGTACGTGTTCAACAACGCCTGGACGTTCGAGGCGAGCCAGCACACGGGCGTCGGCCAGTACCTCTACGGAATGCTCAAGACGAACGTGGTTCGCGGGAGCGCGATCCCGATCCAGCTCGGCGTCCTGTTCGTACTCGTCGAGTGGGCGGCGATCATGTACCTCGTCGCGAACGCGTTCGCCATCTTCGTCAGCGGGCTCTACCGCTTCGCCCTCGACTCGCAGTGGACGTGGGGGTGACGCGGCGGTCCGACGGGTTCCCGGTCAGAAGGGGAGTCGGGGCTCGACTCGGGCGATGACGTCGCGGATCGCCTCCTGCTTGTAGTAGCCGACCACCGACGCGAGGACGACGACGAGGACGAGCGCGATCCCGGAGAGGAACCGCCCGCTCGCCAGTTCGCCGCCGGCGTACACCGTGAGCACGTACGCGGGGAGTCGGCCGACGGCGATGACGGCCATGAACGCGGGGAGCCGCCACTTCGTGAGTCCGCTTAAAAAGCAGATGGCGTCGTCCGGGAGCCCGGGGATGATCACGAACGCGAACAGGCCCGGGAGCCCGACGGTGTCGACGAACCCGTCGAACCGGGCGACGACGTCCTTGTGTAGCACGTCCTCGACGAACGACCGGCCGTAGCGCTTCGACAGCGAGAAGGCGATAGCGCTCCCGATCAGCACGCCCGCCACGCTGTACACGGTGCCCCAGAGCGGACCGAAGAGGTACCCCGCGACGAGGGCGACGACCTGTCCCGGGATCGGTGCGACGATCACCTGGAGCGCCTGGATGGCGACGAACACGAGCGGCGCGAGCACCCCGAACTGCCGGAGCCACAGGCGCAGCGCCTCGGCGTCCGTGAGGAACGCGGCGTACTCGCGGACGAGGAGGTAGAGGCCGAGGAACGCGACCGCGACGCCGACGAGCGCGAGGATCCCCCGTCGTCTGTCCGACGCCGAGGCGAAGAGCTTCATTCGTGTTACATCCAGCCAGCGGCGGACTTGAAGGTTGTCAAAGTTGCAGTCGGTGTCGCCTGCCTCCTCGCTCCCAAACCCTCCCTCTCGCACGACCGGGAGTGCGGCCTACCGAAGGCCACCGCTGGTCAGGACGAAACCGGATGCGGGAGAAGCGAGCCGGGGCGACGCGCACGCGAAGCGTCTCGGTCGCCCACGAGAGCAGGCCCTCGTGAACGCGGGATCCCCGTCCCGTCCGTGTTCCCGTCGGTCAGCGCTCGCTGAGGAGGGAGGCCGAGCGTTCGATTCAACTGATCTGATGCGAATTCGGGCAGTACGCGAGGATCCCGAGCTCGTCCATCTTTGGCAGGTGGTTGTGGTGCAGCGTGATTTTCACGCGTTTCACCGTCTCTGACTCCACTGCATCGAGACCGACTTCTCGTTTAGCGACGTCGGACGCCAAGTCTGCGAGCTGCACCTCCGCGGGCTGTTCTTCGAGGACATCGAGCACCACACGGCGGCGTTCGGAGCTCAAGAGCGCGTGTCGCTCGCTCTCGGTTAGACTGGTCGTGCTCACCTGCTTGCTCCTGAATTCGTCTGTATTACTGGACATTGTGGTCTTGTAGGGCGACGCTGCTGTTTCTGTGAATGCCCCCCGCAATCGTAAGCGCGGTCCATAACTGATTAGACCGACGTCAACTGTAACGATCGTTATACTAACTGTATAGTGCGGTTTGGTGAGATTTACGTGTAGCGTAGGTGTCGGGATATCCCACAATCCGTTCCTCTGGCTTTCCGTCGGCGGAAAGTTGATGAAGCGAGAGGCCGGTAGACACGCAATGGATCGCGATTCGCTCACGGCGCAACTGGACGAGATCGGTGGCATTTTCGATGAGACAGCGGAACCGTTGACGACGCCGGAGGTCGCAGACCGCCTCGGCCTCGGCCGACGGACCGCGTACAACAGGCTGGAGCGACTCGTCGAGCACGGCCGCCTCAAAACGAAGAAGGTCGGAGCGAGTGCCAGGATATGGTGGCGGCCGCAGCCACCGCCCGAAGCGGGCGACGACTGGAACATCCGAGCCGGCCGATCAGCGCAGGTCACCCGCGTGGAACGACAGTTCCGCTTGCTCGTCGAGGCGACCGACGAGTACGCGATCTGTCTCCTCGACCCCGATGGGTACGTCCGGACGTGGAATCCCGGTGCTGCACGTATCACGGGGTACGACGCAGAGGAGATCCTCGACACGCATGTGTCGACGTTCTACACGGAGGAAGATAGAGCGAGCGGGATCCCCGAACGAAACCTGCGAGCGGCCGCTCACGAGGGCTCGATACGAGGTGCGGGGTGGCGGGTGCGCGACGACGGCTCGCGCTTTTGGGCGAACGTTACCCTTACCGCACTCCGGGATGACGAGGGCGACCTCATCGGATACGCGACGGTCACGCGCGACATGTCCGACCGCAAGCGTAGGGAGGCCGAACGCGAACTGCAGTACGAGACGACGCGCGACATCGCCCGGGCCGAGACCTTCCACGACGGGTTACGGGCGGCGCTACAGAACGTCTGCGAACTGACTGACTGGGAGTACGCCGAGGTCTGGGTCCCGACAGACGACGGGAAGCTACGTCGCACGGAGATCGAGTATTACGAAGACGGTTTCGCCGAGTTCGCGGTGTTCTCGGAGGGATACACGTTCGAGAGGAACGAGGGCCTCCCCGGGCGCGTCTGGGCGACCGGCGAGTTCGAGTGGGCGGCCGACCTTCCGAGCGGTTCGTTCGAGGCGTATCCACGGCGTGAGAGAGCCATCGACGCCGACCTGAAATCCTCGCTCGGAGTTCCGATCGTCGCGGGCGACGAGGTCGTGGCCGTGCTCACCTTCCTCATGAGGGAGATCCGAGACACCGACGAACGCCTCATCGAAGTCGTCTCGTCCATCGCGGCGGATCTCGGAGAGCTCCTCGTTCGGAGGCAGATCGAGGAGGAGGTGATACACGAACGGGATCTCACCGACCAGATCCTCGCAGTGAGCCCGATCGGAATTCAGGTACTGAACCGGGACGGGGAGATAACGCGGATGAACGACCGCGCTCTGGAGATCCTCGAGATTCCCGACGACCACGCGGAGTCCTATGCACCCGCAGAGCGAGCGACGTACGACGCCGATGGCGAACGGGTGTCTCCTGAGGATCACCCCTTCTCACGGGTGCTGGCCACCGGCGAAGCCGTGTTCGACTGGCAGGCCAGAGTCGCGCTCCCCGAGAACGGACACCGATGGTTGACCATCAACGCTGCCCCCGTTCTCGATGCCGAGGGCGAGATCGAACGAGTGGTTACGACCGGAAAGGACATCACTCAGCTCAAAGAGCAGACTCGCCGCTTGGAACGCCAGCGCGAGGAACTCACGCAGGAACTCGACGAGATGTTCGAGCGGATCTCGGACGGCTTCTACGCGCTCGACCACGAGTTCCGAATTTCCTATGTCAATGACCACGCAGAGCGACTCCTGGGGCTGGAAGGGTCGTCGGTGATCGGACGGGGCCTCGAGGAGGTACTCTCCCCTACTGCCCAGTTCGATGCCGCGCTCCAGCGAGCCCTCGAAGAACAGACACCGGTTCGTATCGAAGAGTACTACGAACCGCTCGACACCTGGTTCGAGAACACCGTCTATCCCTCCGAATCAGGGATCTCGGTCCATTTCAGGACCATTACTGAGCGCAAGGAACGCGAGCGAGCGCTCCAGCGAAAAGAACGGCGCTTCCAGACGCTCATCGAGAACTTCCCCAACGGGGCTGTCGCCCTCGTTGATGAGAACGTTCGCTACACCACCTTCGGGGGCACACCAGAGGGAGAGACGGACCTGACGAGAGGAGACCTCGAAGGAGGGCTCCTTCGAGAGGTACTGCCGACGGAACTCGCGGACGTCGTTATCCCCGGGTACGAGAAGGCACTCGAGGGCACTCCCTCCAGGTTCGTGGACACAGTCGACGACCGAGTCTACCAGTTCCAGTTCCTCCCGGTTCGGGACGAGGGCGGTGACGTGTTCTTGGCTATGGCGATGTCTCAAGACATCACGGAGCGGAAACAACGCGAACAAGAACTCCAGAACCGAATCCGCCAGCAGCAAGTGGTCACCGGTCTCGGCACACGAGCGCTGGAAGACTGGGACCTGGACGCGCTGTTGGCCGAGACCACCCGCCTCGTTGCAGAAACGCTCGATACCGATTACTGCAAAGTGTTAGACCTCGACGCTGACGCCGAAGAGTTCCTGTTGCGTCAGGGCGTCGGGTGGGACGAGGACGTCGTCGGCGACACGACGGTCTCGGCCGTCGAAGATGGTTCGCAGGCGGCGTACACACTGACGACCGAGGAACCGGTCCTGGTCGATGATCTGACGACCGAATCGAGGTTTAGCGGCCCCGCCCTTCTCCGCGATCACGACATCCGGAGCGGTATCAGTTCGATCATCGGTACCGCCGACGACCCGTGGGGCATCCTCGGCACGCACGATTCCGACCGCAGAGAGTTCTCCGAACACGACGGCACGTTCGTTCAGGCAGTCGCAAACATCCTTGCCGCCGCGATCGACCGTCACCGGCACGAGCAGGATCTGGTTCACCAGCGCGAGCAACTGGCAGCGCTGAATAGCCTCAACGACGTCATTCGAGATATCACCAGTGCGGTCATCGAACAAGCCACGCGCGAAGAAATCGAAGAAACGGTCGCTGAACGCCTCGTAGGGACGGAATCGTACCTGTTCGCCTGGGTCGGTGACGTAGACCCGAACACCCAGACGGTGAACGTGCGATCTGAAGCGGGCGTCGAAGGATACCTGGACGACATTACGATCTCTGTCGACCCGACTGACGAACGCAGCGAAGGAGCAACGGGACGCGCTCTCCGAACGGGCGAGATCCAGGCCACGTACGACCAACTGGACGATTCCCGCTACGACCCCTGGCGCGATGCCATGGAGGAGTACGGCTTTCGCTCGTCCGCTGCAGTTCCGATCGTCCACGACGACACCATCTACGGCGTGCTGAATATCTACGCGGGCCGCCCGAACGCGTTCACAGGCCAAGAGCGAACGATGCTCACCCAACTCGGCGAGATCGTCGGTCACGCCATTGCGGCTGCGGAGCAGAAACAGGCGCTTCTGAGCGACGAGCTCGTCGAGCTGGAATTCCAGATCGAGGACCTCTTCGCGGTCCTGGATGCACCGGTCGAAACGGAGGAGACGGTCACGTTCGAACATACGGTTGCGATCGGCGACGGACAGTCTCTCGTCTACGGGACCGCCACGCCGGAGTCCATGGAATCGATCCGAGGGCTCGTCGAAACGATTCCGTACTGGGAGTCGGTTACCGTCCGATCGGCGGGTGATCCCACCCGTTTCGAACTCCGGATCAGCAACTCATCGGTGCTTTCTGTCGTGGCGTCCCGTGGCGGATATATCGACAGCGCCGTCATCGAGGACGGGGACTTTCGGATGACGATCCACCTCGCGCCGACCGTCGAGGTCCGGCGAGTCATCGACAGTGTCAAAGAGGTGTACCCCGGAGCCAAGATGGTTCGCCGCCGGCAGTTCACCCGCGTAGAGGACGAGCCACACCCGTTCAACCGACAGCTCGTCGCAGACCTGACCGACCGACAGCGGTCGGCGGTGGAAGCAGCCTACCACGCGGGGTACTTCAAGTGGCCACGGGACCGATCTGGCGAGGAAGTCGCTGAATCGCTCGGCGTGTCTCCGCCTACGTTTCACCTGCACCTCCGGAAAGCCGAGCGGAAACTGTTTGAGCGGATACTGTCCGCGTCGGTGTGAAGCAGCGCTGTCGAAACTCTCCCGGGGGCAGTTTCACGCCCGCTACGGACCCCTCGCTAGCGCTCGTCGTTCCGAAATGCGGGAAAAGTGGGCCGGCACGAATTTGAATCGTGGTTACGGCCACCCGAAGGCCGAAGGATACCAAGCTACCCCACCGGCCCGCACTCGTGAGAAGGCCGCTCGTTCTTTTAACCTTTCCGAAAATCGGGGCGATTCGGGGATCGATTCCGACCGGAGCCGCCCGCCCAGCGTCCGCCTCACGCCTCGAAGTACCGGTCTCGATGCGCCCGACACCCGGGGTTGAACGCGGCCCCGCAGCGCGGGCAGGCGTCGTCGTCCGGCGTCTCCCGACTGTCACCGGGCGACGCCCGGTTACCCGAGGGACTGTGTCCCTCGCTGCCAGCGGCGCGTTGCGCCTCGCCGTCGAGGTACTCGCGGGCGGTCAGGACAGTCCGGCAGGCGCCACAGAGAACCGCCAGCTCGTCGAAGCGGTCGCGGGGCCAAGGCTCGGTCTCGTGATCGGTCGTGGCGTCGTGACAGGCGTCGCAGGGGTAGTACGCCTCACAGCAGCCGAACCGGAGCGCGACCACGTCGACGGGGCCGTCCCAGTGGGCGCAGCGGGTCTCGGGGTCGACGGCGACGCCCCGGAGTGGAACCGCGAACCGGTCGTCGGTCGCGGGGGCGGTCGTGGTCCGCCGCTCAGTAGGACTCGTAGCCATCGGTGTCGAGCCAGTTGTGGACGACCGAGATAGTGTGGTCGGCGTGGAGCAGCTCGGGACCGACGCGCACGCGGCGATCCGCGCGGTCCGCGAGAAACGACTCCTCCGCGGCGGTGAAGTCACGGTGGTCCGAGAGCACGAACACGGGCTCCGGCGGCGGCGCGGCGTCGGCGAGCGGGTCGCCGTCCTCGTGGAGCTGAATGAGCGTCGGGCCGGCGGTCGCGCCCGTGCCGCTGCCGTCGAGCAGTCGATCCAGCGTCGCTTCCAGTCCCATTCGGCGGATCTCGACGCCCGGCGAGACGTCGGCGGGCATGTGGCCGATGGCGTCCGCCCTGGCGTCGAGCGCGTCGCGCACCCGGGCGGCGACGTTGCGCTCGTCCGGGTGGAGGTGCCGGAGGGTATCGGAGTCGAAGGTAACGGTAAGCTCGTCGGCGACGACGAGGTGGACCCGCACGGCCTCGCGGATCCCGTGCGAGAGGAAGACGCCGGTCGCGACGCACCGACAGAGCAGGTCGAGCCGTCCCGCGCCGGGGAGATCCGACAGCGAGACCTCGTCCGGATCGGTCGGCGTTTCGTGACCGACGACGACGAACTGGCGCATACGCTCGGGTCGATCCGGATCCTGATAAGGCACGCGGCCGAAGGACACCGCATGAGCGTCACCGGACTCTGTCAGGTGTGCGAGGAGGCGCCTGCCCGTCACAGCTGTCCGCGGTGCGGGAACGCCGTCTGCGACGACCACTGGAACGACGCCAGGGGCGCCTGCGCGACCTGCGTGCAGGGCCGCCAGCAGTGAGTCGGCGGGCGTCCCCTATCGGTGCCGATTCAGCCGCTTTTTGAGTCGCTTCGCCGCGTCGCCCGCGGCGCCGAAGTACGTCGCCTCCTCGCCCGGACGGCTCGACTCCTCGCCGGCGAAGATGATCCCGCGCGAGGAGTTGACGAGTCCGACGTCGACCGCGGCGTTTGGGCGGGCGGCGAGCCCGTGCTCGACCGCGGCCTCCGCGTCGCCGCCCTGCGCGCCCACGCCGGGGACGAGGAAGGGGATCTCGGGGACGATCTCGCGGACCGCCGCCAGCTCCTCGGGCGCGGTCGCCCCGACCACGAGCCCGACGTTGTCGTTTGCGTTCCACACGTCCGCGAGCGCCGCGACGCGCTCGTAGAGCGGCTCGCCCGAGGCGAGTTCGAGGTCTTGGAGGTCGCTCCCACCGGGGTTCGAGGTGCGACAGAGGACGAACACGCCCTTCTCCGCGCGGTCGAGAAACGGCTGGAGCGAGTCGCGGCCGAGGTACGGGTTCACGGTGATCGCGTCCGCGTCGTCGAGCGCGGCGGCGTACCGCCGGGTCGTGTTGCCGATGTCGGCGCGCTTGGCGTCGAGGAGGACGGGGACGTCCTTGCCGTGGGCGTAGGCGATCGTCTCCCGGAGCGCGGGCCACCCGTCGGCGTCCTCGTAGAAGGCGGCGTTCGGCTTGTAGCAGGCGGCGTGCTCGTGGGTCGCGTCGATGATCCGGCGGTTGAACGCCCACCGCGGCAGGTCGGCGTCGGCGACGAACTCGGGGAGCCGGCTCGGGTCCGGGTCGAGCCCGACGGAGACGACGCTGTCCGTCGACTCGATCCGGGCCGCCAGCGTCTCGAAGAAGCTCATGCCCGCCACTGCGTCCGCGGGCGCGCTAAACGTTGCGTTCCGCCGCGGGCTCGCGATCGCCGACCGGCGGGAGCGATGGCGGTCGCTATCGACGTCCCCTTTCACCGGAGTTCAGTCACGCCACGAGCCCCAGCTGGCGACGGAGGTCGCGCCGCCGGAGGCGGATCGCGTCCGCCGGCGGGCACTGGACGACGACGGGGGGCGGGCCCGCCCGTTCGTGCGCGCGCGTTGCGTCGCTTCGGATCGCGTGATATTCCATATCCCACGTCGGGCTGTCGCGCGTAAACTCTGCGGCCCTAATTACCTTAAGCGCCCGACGTGAGCCCTCGTCACTCACGAACCGAGATTGGCCCGTCGACCGTCCGTCACTCGTTGCGATCGCCGGCGCGTCCGTGCCCGGCACACACCGTGATCGTCCCGAACAGGTACCGCTCCTCCGTCACCGTCTCCGCGTTGTCCGCGAGCGACCGCCGCGCGGCCGCCGTCCGCGCGTCGAGCTGACCGAGCGGATCGCCCGCCTCCAGGTCGAACAGCCGTCCGTTCAGTCGGGCGAACGCGGAGAGGGCGGCGTTCGCGGGACGACTCCCGCGCGGCGCGAACGCCGCGACAGCGACGCTGTCGGCCAGCGTGCACCAGTCGCTCACGACCGCGTACGGGTCCGGGAACAGCGACGTGACGAACGTCGCGAGGACGGCGTCGGCCGCCCCGATCGGCGGGTCGGTGGCGTCGCCCCGCACGAACTCGACGTTTTCCCACCCTCGGCGGTCGGCCAGCCGCCGCGCCCGGTCAAGCATCGCGCCGGTGACGTCGACGCCGACGACGCGGCCCGTCGGTCCCACGGCCGCCCGGAGCGCCGGAACGTTGACGCCTGGGCCGCAGCCGAACTCGACGACGGTGTCGCCCGGGTCGAGGTCGAGCGCCCGCACGCACCCCGAACGCACGCCCCCGACCGACGCGGTCGCCCGCGCGAACCAGTCGTAGGTTCGCGCCCACGCCCCGTAGCCGCGCTGGATCCGACGGGTCGCCGACTCCTCGGCGTTCGCCGGGGGAACCCCGTCGCCCGAGTGCGGCCGCGACGGTGCCGACCGCGACCGCGGCCGCCGACGGTGTCGGGTCACGAGGGAGTCCGAACCGTCGCGGGAGCGGTCTTGGGCCACCACAGCTCCGGCCCGTCGCGCGCGACGGTGGAGTAGCACTGCTCGCTGCCGTCGCAGTCCCGCGGCCGCTGGTAGGCGATTCCCCGTTCCGCGAGGTACGTCACGTAGCCGTCGTCGACGCGGTCGAGCTTCTCGTGACACACCCACTTCTCGCCGTACCACCGTGTGCCCACCTCGCGGTACGGACAGGTGAACGTCGTCCGCTCGGCGCCGGCCTCGCCGCGCGTCTCGTCGATGTCGACCCCGACCGACCGGTACGCCAGCCGCAGCCGTCGGACGACGCGCTCGGGCGACGACGCGCCGAGGAAGAGGCCGTGTGCGAGGACGTAGCCGAAGCCGTGGAGCAGCCGCTCGAGACGGGTCAGGTCGTTCGGATCGTCGTCGAGGGTCGACCGCAGCGTCGCGTACCAGTCGGCGATATCGGTGACTTCCTCGGACACCTCGTCGGCCGCCGCGAGCGCCCGCCGCTTTCCCGGGAGCGGCGCGGCCCCGTCCGAGAGCCGGAAGGACGGCACCGCCTCGACGTGTTCGAGCACGTCCTCGCGGAGAACGTCGCCCGCGGCGTACGATTCGGTCAGCTCCGCGAGGTCGGGGTACCACTCGCGCACCAGCCTGCCGTACGTCCCGTCGAGGAGGTCGTCGACGCGGGCGAGACGGTCGTCGCCGCGATCAGATCCGTCGACGTCGGCAGCCGCGGGGAACGCGTCGACGACCCGCCGCAGTTCGGTGGGATCCGGTCCAGCCATGCGTTAACGTGGCGCTCGACAGGCTTGAATTCGCAGGTTACGGGCGGGTCCGTCCCCGGCGAACACCGGTTGCTCGAGGATGGGTCGTGCTCGTCGACGCTCACCTCGACTGGTCCGTCGCCGCCTCGACCGGCTCCGACGACCCCTCGTGTTCGGAGAGCATCTCGACGAGCTCCAGCAGGAGCGACACCACGACCGGTCCGACGATGATGCCGACCGCGCCGACGGTGAGGATGCCGCCGACGAAGCCGACGAAGTAGAGCCCGGGCGATATCTTTCCCGTCCACCCGGCGAGCTGCGTCCGGATCACCGCGTCCGGGACGAAGGAGACGACGCCGAGTCCGAACGCCAACACGAGGACCGCCCGCGTCGTCTCGCCGATCAGGATGTCGCCGGCCCCCAGCGTGACGACGAGTACGCTGGGCCCGACCACGGGAACGAACTGGAGGGCGCCGGCGATGACGGCCAGCAGGACCGGGGAGCCGTACCCGAGGAGCGCGAACACCGCGACCGCGAGCACGAACGTCGCCGCCGCCGTCGCCGCCTGGAGGACGTAGATCGAGTACAGGGTCTCCCGCGTCCGCTCGTGGAGCCGCGTCGGAATGTCGTGGTACTCGGCGGGGACCACGCCGAAGACCGCGGCTCCGACCGCCCCCGGTCGGTAGAGGATCCCGTACACGAGGAAGGTGAACACGACGAGTTCGAGCACGAGCCGTGGCGCCGCGGCCGCGACCGCGAGGGCGGCCTGTCGGACCCACGCTTCGGCGGCCGCCACGTACGGCACCATGTCGACGGTCAGCTCGAATCCGCCCGCGCTGATCGGGACGGCGTCGGGGATCCGCCTGATAATCCCGATCAGCTCCGCCCGCCGACGATACAGCACGTAGAGCAGCGGGACCACGAGGAGCACGGCGGCGGCGAAGGCGACGACGGTGGTGACGGCGCACGCGATCCGGCGAGACAACCCCCGTCCGACGAGCCGACTGCGGACCGGGTAGAGGACGTACGCGACGGTGACCGCGAAGACGACGGTCCGCAGCACTTCCGCCAAAACGACCGCCGCGAGGGCCGCCACCGCGACGAGCAACGTGCCCAGCAGTCGCCGTCGGTTGAGCAACATGGTATCGGGTCGCAACCGCGGCAAAAAGCCGTTGCGGTAGCGTCGTTCCGTGGAGTTCGACCGCCGACGCCGGCCGCTCGCCGCGGCGGTGCGTCTCGTCCGGTACCGCCACGAGAGACCGTAGCACCTAACCTCGCGCCCCCCGCACGTCCGGTATGCGCATCGACCCGTTCGGCCTCGAACGCTGGTTCGCGGAGTACGAACACGAGGCCGACATCATGCTGGCCGAGAGCGGGATCCGCTCGCTCGACGCGAGCAGATTCGACCTCGACCCGGGACGGCTCGACTACGTCATCCCGACGAACGGCGACCCCGACTTCCGCGCGGCTGTCGGCGACCGCTACGGCCGGAGCGCCGACGAGGTCCTGTTCACCTGCGGGACCCAGGAGGCGAACTTCCTCGCGTTCCTCTCGCTCCTGGGAGACTCCGAGGGGCCCGAACCCGACTCGCCCGTCGGCTCCGGCACCCACGCCGTCGTGGTCACGCCGACGTACCAGGCGCTCCACGCGGTCCCCGAGGCGTTCGGCGAGGTCACTCGCGTCGAGCTGGAGCCGCCGGAGTGGGAGCTCGATCCGGACGCGATCGCCGACGCGGCCGGCGACGACACCGCGGTGATCGTCGTGAACAACCCGAACAACCCCACCGGCCGATATCACGACGAGGCGGCGGTGCGGGCGGTCTACGACGTCGCCGTCGACCGCGACGCGTACCTGCTCTGTGACGAGGTGTACCGGCTGCTGTCGGACGAGCCGCAGCCGCCGGTCGCCAGCTTCGGGGCGCACGGGATCTCGACGACGAGCCTCACGAAGGCGTACGGGCTCGCCGGGCTCCGGTTCGGCTGGATAGCCGGGCCGGAGGCGGTCGTCGAGCGCGCGTGGCGGTGGAAGGACTACACCACCATCTCGCCGTCGCTGTTCGGCCAGCACGTCGCGAAGCAGGCGCTCGGTCGGCGCGAACCCCGGATCTTGGAGGAGAACCGCGAGCTGGCGGCGGCGAACCGGGCGACCGTCGCGGAGTGGATCGACCGCCACGGTCTCGACTGGCACGATCCCGTCGGCGTCAACGGGTTCGTGACGGTGCCGGACGGCTTCGGCGACGCCGAGTCGTTCTGCCGGACCGTCGTCGAGACGGAGAGCGTCGTGCTGGCGCCCGGCACCCTGTTCGGCTTCCCGGACCGGTTCCGGATCGGCTTCGGGCTCCCGTCGGAGGAGCTGGAGGAGGGGCTCGACCGCGTGAGTCGGGTCATCGAGGGAGGTGCCTGAGATGGGGCTCCTCGACGAGCTCAGGGAGGACGTGGTCGGCTTCGTTCGGGATCCGACCGACGAGCAGAAGGCGCTGTTCGTCGCGGTCGTCGCCATGATGATCGCCGACCGGGCGCTGTGGTGGGTGGAGTTCCCGTTCGTGGTGCGGACGACCGCCGCCGTCGGCGTCGGCTTCATCGGGCTGTTCGTCGCCAGCTACCTGCTCACCGGGAAGTTCGTCCCGCCGGACGAGAACCCCGACGAGGGCGAGGAGTACGTCGACGAGCTCGACCCCTGACCCGGGGGCGACTACGCGGCGGCTCGCCCGCTCGCTCGGCGGCGCGGACGCGCACCGAACCCCGTCGTCGGCGCCGTTCCAAACCGTTTATACACGCGCCGGAAAAAGAGGCGCGCATGCCTCGAGAGCAGAAGCAGGTTCGCGAACTTCAGGAGGGAAGCTACGTGATGATGGACGATTCGCCCTGTAAGATCAACCACTACAGCACGGCGAAGCCCGGGAAACACGGGAGCGCCAAGGCGCGCGTCGAGGGCAAGGGCGTCTTCGACGAGAAGAAGCGCTCGCTCTCCCAGCCGGTCGACGCGAAGGTCTGGGTCCCGATCATCGAGCGGAAGCAGGGACAGGTCGTCTCCGTCTCCGGCAACGACGCGCAGGTCATGGACCTCGACACCTACGAGACGTTCACGATGCGCATCCCCGAGGGCGAGGACTTCACCTCCGACGACACCATCGAGTACCTCGAGTACGAGGGCCAGCGCAAGGTCGTCGGGTAATCGAGGGATGTTCCCCGGAGCGACGGCGGACCGCGAGGCTGCTTCGTACGTGGTCGTCGGCGCTCCCCTCGACGCCACGACCACGTTTCAGCCGGGCACCCGGTTCGGACCGGACCGGGTCCGGCGATTCTCTCAAACGTACGACGACTACGACCGCAGAACGGACAGCGACTTCTCCGCGCTCGGCGTCCACGACGCCGGCGACGTCGACCCGTGGGACGACGTGGCCGCGTACCTCGACCACCTCGCCGCCGAGCTCCGGAGCGTCACCCTCGACGGCGCCGTCCCGCTCGCCCTCGGCGGCGAGCACACCGTCACCTACGCCGGCGTCGAGGCGGCCGATCCCGACGTCCTCGTCGTCTGCGACGCCCACCTCGATCTCAGAGACGCGTACGACGGGAACCCGTGGAGCCACGCCTGCGTCACCCGTCGGTGTCTCGACGACCTCGGCGTCGACCGGGCCGTCATCGTCGGCGCGCGCACGGGCTCCGAGGCGGAGTGGGAGCGCGCCGCCGCCGCCGACGTCGAGGTCGTCCCCCCCGAGGACGCCCGTGCGTGGCTGGACGGACTCGACGGCGGCGACGGCACCGACCCCTTCGCGGGCGAGTCGGTGTACTGCTCCGTCGACGTCGACGGGCTCGATCCCGGCTTCGCGCCGGGCACGGGGACGATGGAGCCGTTCGGGCTCGACCCGCGCGAGGCGCGCGACCTCGTCCGAGCGGTCGCGTCGCGCGCCGACGGCTTCGACGTCGTCGAGGTGAACGACCGCGACGACGGGCAGGCCGCGGCGCTGGCGGGCAAGCTCCTCCGTGAGTTCGTGCGGACGCACGCGGCGGCGCGAGACGAGTGACCGCGTCGGTCGGGGGACCGACCGCCTACGACAGCTCGGAGAGGCGTCGCCGCGCGGCGCTGACGGCCTCCATCGCGTCGATCCACTCGCGCGGATCCGTACACCAGATTCGGTCGCCCTCGACGCTGACGCAGAACACGGAGTCGGCGGAGGGCGAGAGGGTGACGCCGTCGACGTCGGACCGGTCGCCGAGGTAGGCGTCGATCAGGCGTCGGGCGGTCTCCGCCTCCGGTCGGAGGCGACTGCCGGCAGCGTACTCGATGGCTATCTCTGCCATGCTCCGAGCTACGAACTACACGATTAATAACTACTGTTTTCTGGCAGCGCTTGCGGCGGTCTGGGTCGGCGCGCCCGCAGGCGTCGCCTGGGACGGTGCGGTCGACTCAGCGGGCGTCGTACACGACCTCGCCGTCGACGACGGTCATCGCGACGTCGACGTCGCGGATCGCCGTCGGGTCCGCCCACGGCGACTCGTCGAGGGCGACGAGGTCCGCGCGCTTGCCGACCTCGACCGTGCCGAGCCGGTCCTCGTCGAAGCCCGCGTACGCCGCCCCGCGGGTGTACGCGCGCAGCGCCTCGGTCACGGTGAGCCGCTGCGCCTCCGCCCGGGCGTTGACCGCGTGGTGGACGCCGAGGAGGGGGTCCATCGGCATCCCGTCGGAGCCGAACGCGAGGTCGACGCCCGCGTCGAGCATGTCGCGGTAGCGGTTCGTCGCGGCGGTGCGTTCCCGCCCGAGTCGGGACTCGTACAGCCCGTCCTCGCCCGCCCACTTGAGGAAGTTCGGCTGGGCGCTGGCGACGACCCCCGACGCGGCGAGCCGGTCGATCGCCTCGTCGTCGGCGAGTTCGACGTGTTCGACCCGGTGGCGCGACTCGCCGGGGTCGGTGCGGGAGGCCTCCTCGTAGGCGTCGAGGACGGCGTCGACCGCCTCGTCGCCGATGGCGTGCGCGGTGAACTGGTAGCCGGCCTCGGTCGCCGCGGCCACCGTCTCCGCCAGTTCGTCGGGGTCGACGACCCACTGGCCGGTCTCCTCGGGGTCGTCCGCGTACGGCTCGGAGAGCTTCGCGGTCCGCCCGCCGAAGCTCCCGTCCGTGTACGACTTGATCGCGCCCGTCTGGACCATCTCGCTCCCGTCGTTCGTTCCGAGACCGACCTCGCGGAGCGCGTCGAGGTGGTCGCTCCAGTAGTTGACCCTGACGCGTGCCGTCAGCTCCCCGGCGGCGTCGAGCTCGCGGTAGGCCCGCGGCGCGTGGGAGTTGCGCACCATGTCGTGGAACCCCGTGATCCCCTTCGCGGCGCAGTCGGCCAGCGCGGCCTCGACGATCTCCCGGGTCTCGGCCGGGCCGGACTCGAACGCCTCGTAGATCGGGTCTATGGCGCTCTCCAACAGGACGCCGGTCGGCTCGCCGTCGTCGTCGGTCGGCACCGTCTCGTCGGGCGCCGCGGCGAGCGCCTCGGCGAACCGATCGAGGGCGACCCCGTTGACCGCGGCGACGTGCATGTCCTCGCGGAACGCGGCGACGGGCCGCTCAGCCGAGACGCGGTCGAGGTCCGCCCGCGTCAGGTAGCGCTCCTCCTCCCACGCCGACTCGTCGTAGCCGTAGCCGAGGACGGGGTCGTCGGCGTCGGCCGAGTCGCCGGACCCGTCACCGGCCGCCTCCACCTCCGCCGCCCGTTCCGCCAGCAGCTCGACCGCCTCGTCCGGGGAGTCGGCGGTCGAGAGGTCCGCGTGGACGAGGTAGCGCCCGACCGTCGTCAGGTGGGTGTGCGCGTCGACGAAGCCGGGGAGGAGGACGCGCCCGTCGAGGTCGACGACGTCGGTGTCGACCCCCTCCAGGAACGCAATCTCGCGGCTCCCGCCGATCCGGACGATCGCCCCGTCCCGGACCGCGACCGCCTCGTGGGTCTCGTCCGGCGTCGCGAGCGTGTGGACCTCTCCGTTCACGAACAGTCGGTCCGCGGCCTCTGTCATGGCCGAACCCGGGAAGGGAAGCATGTTAACCGTTCGGGAAACGGCGACCGACCCGCAGCAACCCGCGACCGACCCCGCGAGAATCGTCGACCGATTTATTCGGCGACCGCGAGAAGTCCCGCACATGTACGACCGGATCCTGCTCCCCACGGACGGCAGCGAGGGCGTCGACCGCGCGATCGAACACGCCGTCGACGCCGCACAGCGGTACGACGCGACCCTCCACGTGCTGTACGTCGTCGACAGCGACGTGATAAACGCATACTCCGGCGACGAGTTCGTCGACGGCGCGGAGGGCGCCGAGGAGACCCTCGAGGAACGGGGTCGCGAGGCGCTCGACGCGGTGGCGGCGCACGCGGCCGACGCCGGCGTGGAGACGGTCACGGACCTGACCTACGGCGTTCCCGAGGAAGAGATCCTCCGCTACGTCGACGAGGCGGCGATCGACCTGACGGTGATGGGCTCGAAGACGCGCTCCGGCGACTACCGGCGGATGCTCGGCTCCGTCACCGAGCGCGTCTCGCGCCGGTCGACGGCGCCCGTCAGCATCGTGAAGACGGCCGTCGCGGCGTAGGCGGCGGCGACGGTCGAGGGGGCCCGACTCAGACCCCGTTCATCGACCGAACGAACGGGACCCCCACGGCGTCGGTGAGGCCGGCGAACGGGAGCACCGAGAGGACGAACACCGCCGAGGCCCAAGCGACGAAGCCGATGATCCCCGCCTGTACCCACGAGGCGGCGTATCGCCGGCGGATCAGCCACACCCACGCGACGAGCGGCATGAACTCGCCGATCAGCGGGAGCCACGAGAGGAACAGCGCCGCGAGCGCCCAGACGATCGCACCGAACAGCGCCGTGAACACGGCGTGCCCGTAGTCGCGCGTGCCGGTGACGACCGCGGCGGCGATGAAGATGGCCAGTCCGCCGACGAGCAGTCCGACGACGAACGTAATGGCGGATCCGATGAGCGTCATGGCCCTCCTCGTTCGGGAAAGTACTTGGACCCGTCGTCGCCACGACCGGCGCAGGCCGGGTCGAGTCCGTCCGTGCGCACGCCGCGGAGCGGTGCCCCTTTGTGAGTCGGTCGGCAACGTCCGGCGATGAACGTCCGGCTGACCTACGAGAACGGGACGATCCGGGTCGATCCGGGCGACGCGGCCCCCGCCGACGGCGACCCCCTGGAGTCGCTCCCGCCCCTTCCGGGCGTGGAGGCCGACCCCCGCACCGGCACCGGACGGGCCCCGGCGTACCGCTACGCCACGATCCGGCGCGCCCTGGAGGTCGCCGGCGCGAGCGTCGAGGACCGCGTGCTGGACGCGAGCGACCGCGCCGCGAGCGAGGCGGGGCTCCCGGACGCGCTCGCGACCGACTACGACCTGCGGGAGTACCAGCGCGAGGCGCTCGACGCGTGGCGCGACGCGGGCGACCGCGGCGTGCTGGAGCTCCCGACCGGGGCCGGCAAGACCGTGATCGCGATCCGCGCGATGGTCGAGCTCGGCGTCCCGACGCTCGTCGTCGTCCCCACGGTCGACCTGCTCGACCAGTGGGAGCGGGAGCTGGAGCGGGAGTTCGACGTCCCGATCGGGCGGTTCGGCGGCGGCGAGCAGCGCCGCGAGGCGGTCACGGTGTCCACGTACGACTCGGCGTACCTGAAGGCCGACGGCGTCGGCGACGCCTTCGAGCTCGTCGTCTTCGACGAGGTCCACCACCTCGGCGGCGAGGGGTACCGCGACGTCGCGCGGCTGCTCGCGGCGCCCGCGCGGCTCGGGCTGACGGCGACGTTCGAGCGTCCCGACGGCGCCCACGAGACGGTCGCGGAGCTGATCGGCGAGCGCGCCTACGCGCTCGACGTGGACGACCTCGCGGGCGACCACCTCGCCCCCTACGACATCCGCCGGATCGAGGTCGAGCTGACCCCCGAGGAGCGCGAGCGCTACGACGAGAAGCAGGGGACCTTCGTCGAGTACGTCCGGGACGCGGGGATCACGTTCTCCAGCGGGAGCGACTACCGGGAGCTCGTGAAGCGCTCCGGGAACGACCCGGCCGCCCGCGAGGCCCTCTTAGCGAAACAGGCGGCCCGCGAGATCATGATGAACGCGCGGCGGAAGGTCGACCGGCTGGAGTCGATCCTCGACCGCCACCGCGGGGACCGCGTGATCGTGTTCACCGCCCACACGGACCTCGTCTACCGGCTCTCGGAGCGGTTCCTGTTGCCCGCGATCACCGCCGAGACGGGGGCAAAAGAGCGCCGCGAGATCTTAGCGCGCTTCCGCGACGGGACCTACGGCCGGGTCGTCGCCGCGAACGTCCTCGACGAGGGCGTCGACGTGCCGGACGCGAACGTGGCGGTCGTGCTCTCCGGCTCCGGGAGCGAGCGGGAGTTCACCCAGCGGCTCGGGCGGGTGCTGCGTCCCAAGGAGGACGGCGGCCGGGCGACCCTCTACGAGGTCGTCAGCGCGGAGACGGCCGAAGAGCGGGTGGCGAGCCGGCGGCGGTAAGCGGGGACGATCGAGGCACCGTATTTAAATAACGGTAAATGACGGCGGATTATTTATAAGTAGACGGGTGGTGGCGCGTGCCTGCGAGGCCGCTTTGCGACCGAGCAGCACCGCGCGAGGGAGTCGCTGGCGGCGAGCGCCGCCAGCGACAGGGCGAGAGCGAAGCTCTCGCGTGCAACCGGACGTAGTCCGGTGACGAGGTTGGGGAGGCGTGAGGTGCGGGGCGGTTCGGGGTGGGACTCAAAGGGGCAGTCACGAAACGGGCGCAGGTGACCCAAGGACCGCAGGGAACGAGCGGAGCGAGTGACCGAGGACCGCAGCGAACGTGCGCCCGTCTCGTGGCTGGGGCTTTGGAGGCTGTCACCGTGGATCGGTCGGTCACGTATCGCCTCGTGGCTGGGGCTTTGGCGGTGTTCGTGTCAGTGAGCGGTTTATAAACAAACATGTACAGCCGAACGACTGGTGCGTTGAAGGCGTACCCCACCGATCCGCCATCAACATCGAACCGGTTCAGTCGTCGTCGAGGTCGAGCGAGCGCTGCTCGCCGAGCTCCTCCTCCAAGCTCCCGCGCTCCCAGCTCCGAACGGCGTCGCCCTCGACCTCGGCGCGGAGCTTCTCCTCTAAGAGGTTCACGGCGACGCTGTTGGCGCCCTCGGGGATGATCACGTCGGCGTGTTTCTTCGAGGGCTCGATGAACTGCTCGTGCATCGGCTTCACCGTGGAGAGGTACTGGTCGATGACGCCCTCCAGGTCGCGGCCGCGCTCGATGACGTCCCGGCGGATCCGGCGCAAGATGCGCACGTCGGCGTCGGTCTCGACGAACAGCCGGAGGTCCATCATGTCGTTTATCTCTTCGTCGTACAGCGCGAGGATACCCTCCAACACGATGACGTCGGTGGGGTGGACCGTGACGCGCTCGTCCTTCCGGTTGTGGATCTCGAAGTCGTACTGGGGCATCTGGACGGACCGACTCCCCAACAGCGTTTCGAGGTGCTCGCGGAGGAGCGACCACTCGAACGCCGAGGGATGGTCGTAGTTGACGGACTGTCGCTCTCCGAAGTCGAGGTGCGAGAGGTCCTCGTAGTAGTTGTCGAGCGGGATGCGGGTGACGCTGTCGCCGAGGTCGCGGGTGACGAGCCGGGAGACGGTCGTCTTCCCCGCGCCGGTACCCCCCGCGATCCCGATCACGAACGAGGGTATGGCCATGTGCTCGCTCGGACGCCGGAGGGTTTGAAGCCTCCTTTTCGTCTCGCGTCCGCGCCGGGATCGGCCACGGTCGCCTCCGCCGGCCCCGCGTGCCGTTCCGTCGCCCAACTCGGTCGGACCGCCGACCGCTCTGCCGATCGGTGAAGTAGGATCGGAATCGGTATAACGGTACCGGGGGCAGCTTTTAGCCGTTCGGGGCGGATCCACGGCACATGCGAACAGACACCACGGTTCGCGACGTGATGCATCGCGAGTTCCTCGGCGTGAGCGAGTCGGACCGGCTGTCGGACGCGACCGCGCTGCTGGTCGACGAGGGGACCGACTGTCTCGTCGTCGTCCGCGGGGGGGAGCCCGTCGGTCGGCTCGGCTGCCGCGACGCGCTCGCCGCGCTGCTCGACGCCGAGGGGACGAACGGAGGAGGCGACGCCGACGGAGACCGCGACGAGCTCACGGTCGGGTCGGTGATGAAGTCGCCGCTCCCGACGGTGTCCCCCGACGACTCGCTCGCCGCCGCCGAAGAGCGGCTCGTCGCCGAGGGGGTCGACCGCGTCGTGGCGGTCGACGAGGGAGAGGCGGTCGGCGTCGTCACCGCCGGAGACGCGCTCGCCGCGGGTGCCCCCCGGACGGGCGACGTCGCCCGCGAGGCGGTCGTCGACGACCGATCGCTGCA